>CAIUQQ010000027.1 GCA_903901345.1 uncultured Bacteroidota bacterium
ACCCCAAAACCCCAAAACCCCAAAACCCCTTTAAAAATTTCAGTGAATTATTAATTAAGAGATTATGTCCATTTCGTAGCGAAAAGAACAAACAGCCAACACTTAAAAATAGGTGAGTCTAGCCATAAACTAATTCAGTACCTTTAGCTTGTCAGCTTCAGCGTCCGAGCGCAGGAATATCTCACTAAGCAAGGCTTCGGCATCAAGGACGGTTTCAGAACAACTAATGACTTCTTTGGCAGCACAATGCAGGCGACTACCGCCCACTCCAAAGAAAATCCCGACTCAGGCGTTAATTCGATGTGTAAGTACGAACTTAGTTTAACAGCCTATAGCGATGACACAAGGTGCTGATGGAGAAGGCTTCCAACTACCGAGTATCATTCACGCGGGCAATTAAAGCCCTTTCAAAGGCTTCCTAGATATTTCTATCGTTACCTAGAAGCTAAGAAAAGCGATGCGTAGCTAGGATGGCCGTTCACCGATGCCCCAAACTACCGGCTTCGAATTTCCTGGTCAATCCCGTCGACGTCAAGCCAGCAAAGAACCTTACTAAGCTCATCCTGACTCAACTAAAAACATGCAACCAGTGCAACCGAAACACACTAGGTTTGAGTCATAGGACAAACAAGTGCAAATGAGTGCAAAGGTACTTGAAACTTGGATTAACGAGACACTTCAAGATGCTGAACATCTTGATATACCCGGTGTGATTTTGAAGCCAGAACACAAAAATCCGATTAGCCGTTACGGTATCGACAGAATCGCCTTTCAACAAGCGGGTATTCCAACAGATTTGGTTGACAGAGTCTACCGCGCTCTCTTCGTTTACTCGGTAGGCTTCTACGAATTAATCAAGAAGTGTCTTCAGCACACTGACAAAAAGTATACACTGATAACGAACTTGTGGAAAGTATTCGCTATCTTGCTTGAGTATTGCTGCCGAACTGACTACCAAATGCTCATAAGTGAGATTTCAAGGGACCAAAAGCTTGAAATCGAAAGACTTGAAACCGAGTACTAAAAGAAGTTCCTGGACCAAGCCAACAACGAAAAACTTCTTCGCGAAAACAACGACACCCTCCAACGTCTGTGTGAGGAAATAGAGCGAGAAAGGGCAAATGAAAAGCAAATGCGCATGAAACTCGAAGAAGACTACTTACAGAACACTAAGAACCACGAGGAGGAAGTTTAGTTGCGTCTCAAATTTGAGTCAAAGCTGAACAATATGCACAGCGCACACCGAGATCTTGAGTCAAAGTACAAACGCGTTCTAACAGACTACTCGAACACCCAAAAGCAACTTAATATGACAAATACCAAGCTCGCAGAAAGAAACTAAGAATGCACGACCTTAAAGACAATTAAAGCCGAACAAGAGTCCAAGATAGCCCAAGACACGGAAGAGATCGCCTCTACTAAGCGGGAGATGGCGATTAAGACTCGTCAGCTGCGCGAAGTTGAGCAAAGGTGCCAACGAGCTGTCGAAGAACTTGACAACTTCCGCTACAAGATTCAGGATCTACAAAAAGAAAACACTGAGATGAAGCTTAAAATCGATGTACAGCAGAGCACTATCGATGGACAGGCGTCAGAAATCAAACACAACACTTTAGAGTTGAAAGAGACGAAAGATCTGCTAAAGATATACGAGACAAAATGTGAAGATCTAATCAGGCAGCTAACTGCGGCCAATGCAGAGTTGAATGGGAATAAAAGGGAAATGATCAGCTTCACTCAAACCAAAGAGGAGAAGGACTCGAAAATTGATTAGTTGAAAACTGACCTGCGAGCGGCTGAAATGAGTTTAGACGACTATAAGTTAAAGCTGAACACTCTAACTATTACCTCTGACAAGCAGAAAGAGCAACTTCTTCAAATTTAGTCAAGCTACGATGACACTGTACAGAAGTTACATCAAATGAATAAAGCTCGTCATGACTTAGAGACTAAGATGACGGACGAGATTGAGAAAAACAGATCTTTGCAAGACATAATTAGAATTAAGGAAGAGTCCATTCTCAAACAGCAAGGTGAGATAGAAGACATTGACCGAAAGTGCATCGATTTGGAGCGACAGATTGAGAGTATTGAAATCAAGAAACAGGGCCAGGAGAGGCAATTTGAGCTTCAAAAGAAGCAGCTAAACGATAAAATACTTAGTATGCAAGACCAAATCAATAATGAGAAGGAAACCAGAGACATGTGGATTGAACGTTTTGAGAAAGAGCAAAAAGACCACGGTAGGACTCAGGGCGAACTACTTTCTGCTAAAAGCGATCTCAAGGACTAAATCCTAAGCGTTAAAACTAGCGAAATCAAGTTGATTACCGCTTAGAAGCAAATTCAACTTCTTAACGAGTAGAATCTGAAGTATCAGCACCAAGTAAACGAATCTCTATCGAAAGCTGAGAATTTAGATCGCGAACTCAACACACAAAAGGAGATCATGCGGCAAATGGAAGTGACAAAGAAAGAGTATATCGACAAACTAAGAAAAGAGCTTGATAATGTCGAGGAAAGGTACATTTTCACAATAAACTAAAACTGTATGGTGGGCGAAGACTACCGATCTTCTGCATTCAAGCATGCTGAAACAGTGAACGACTTGGTAATCAAGCTTCAAGAGCGCAAGGAGGAGTCAGAGCAGAAGAATGAAGTGATAAGTTAGCTAAGCAGATAGGTCGCTCAACTATAATCATAACTTGAATGCGAGTTGATGTACCAAGAGGAACAGCTAAATTTATTGCTTAGCCAAGACTTCATTCATCTTAACCTGAAAACTGCATTTATGAAAAGTGAAGAGATTTTGGGCGATAAAATGAAGATAATAACCCAACTGAGTGACGAATTGAACAAACTGAAGCTTAAATCTAAGAAGCCAAAGTCAGACGCACAGACGATGACTGACTTAGGAGCCTCTTACTTCAACAGGAAAAAGGATTCAATCAGCACCCAAAACTCGCAAAAACAATTTAACAAATCTGGAAATAGTAACCAGACCAAAGGCAGCCGAGTAGGAGGCGGTGGTGTTATTAGTAAGCCACCAAGGGATGTCCAGAACTCCTCAAACATACTCTTAAGTAAAGCTAGTGACTTAAGATCCCCTAGTGAAAGGTCTGGCCCTGAAAGCAAGCCATTTACTAACGAGAAGAGAGATGAATCTCAAGCATAGATATCAAACTTCAAATCGGGCAGAAACTTCGACAAAACTTCGCAGAACTTTTCCAATCGCAGCGCAAATAATAATGAGAAAGAAAAGACTTCACATGATTTATCGCAGCACAGCGCAAATATCAATGATAAGCAAGTTGACTAGTTCTCCCAAAGCTAGTTTAGCGAGAGAAACAAGTCTATAAGCCCTTCTGTTTAGGAATCCTTGAAAGCCGCTGAAATTCAAAGGCCTAGTAGAGACAACACTTCAAGTGCGATAGAAGAGAGAGTCCATGAAGAGAATACATAAACCAGGCAGCAAGTCCGTCCTGCTGGGAATAATTCTGTCGATGTAAAAGCTGATGATAGAAGTTAGACCCAATAAACATAAAATCCTACAGTTGGGGCTAGGGATTAAAATCCAACTTCAAACTTCATTAGTGCTTAAGCTGAATTGAATAACGAAGAAAAACAGCAACCGCGACCAGTTAGAAGCACTATCCCACTATAAAATAACATGATCTAGGAAATTTCTTAGAATAAAAATCTGAACTAGCCCTCAAATATGTCATTCAATGAGTAGCAATAGCTTTAAAACTAAAATTAAGTACCGCTGGTCGCCATAGGCTAGATTAAAAGTTCACAAGAGCAATAGCTTAACGGCAAGCCGTTGGTCAGATAAAGCGTGTCTTAGAACTAGCGATAGCCCTCGACAGAAAAAGAAGCTTCGATCGAGTAAAAGATTTCGTAACAGGGATCAAACAACAATCGAAGTTAAAATGCAAGCAGGATTTCTAAGCAAAGTTTACAAGTCTAGGCTATGAACTATACGGATGGCTTTAACTCTTCAAACAATCAAGTTATTCTGACCACTACTCACCAAAACATACCTATTCCTAATACTTAGGACTATGATTATGAGTTAGAGAACGACGAGCTCCCCCCTGTAGTGGTGCATCAAGAAATTATCCAAAGACAGGCTTAACTTGTTAACGAAGACTAACAAAGACAAGCTGAGCTTATAAGACTACAATAGCAGAACGAAAGGGTTCCTAAAGGAGGCAGCAACATCAGGAAACTGATTAAAATGGCAGAGATTAGAAAGTGATTACACTATTAACTTGAAAATTAAACAACAGGATTTAAGTCTGGGGTTTTGGGGTTTTGGGGTTTTATTTTGTATCATTTTTTTTACCTGATAAACAAATTCATTTTACAAAAAAAATGATTAAAACAGAATAAGAAAATCAGAGCAGTACTCTACTCCGATCGAAATGAAAATATTAAAATTGAATACACAAAAAAAGGTAGCAATCATGGTTGCCTTTTTTGTTTTAAAGTTCAGATGGAAAACTAATTTAGTACAATTTGTTTAGTGAAAGTTTCAGTATTGGTATTGATTTTCAAAAAGTATGTTCCTTTATTTATTTTCAATTGTTCAGTAGATATAAATAAAGAATTATTATTTATGATTGAAAAATAAACTTGCTGACCTAAAATGTTAAATAACTGAACCGATTTAATCAATTCATTTAACTCAACATGTATGTTTTCATATACAGGATTTGGATAAACTGATAAAACTAAGTCGTTATTTAATATTCCAATATTTGTTGTAGAAGATATTTCCCATTCTGATTTTTTAATTTCCGAAAGAGTAGAATTCGCATACTTTCCTCCCGATTCACATGATATATAAATTTGTCCAGAAGATTTATAACAAATACCTTCAGTTTGCCAATCAGTAACATCGCCAATTTCAATTCTTCTTTTGTTTCCGGTAAAAAAGGAGTCTGCTTTAAAGTCATTTAGTATCCAAACAAATGATTTAAAATGACCACTTAAATAACCAACTAAAGCCACTTCTTTTTTGATTGGATCGTAATCGGCTCCACAAATTAAGCCTTTAGTGTTAAATGAAGTAAATGGTGTTAAAACATAAGTTCCTGGTGTTTTTGAAACTTTATAAACCCTTGTTTGCAAATCGCCTCTATCCTTACTAAAAAGATAAAGTTGACTATCAATAGAAAGGATTGACTCACAATCAAAATTATGAGAACTACTGCTTATAAAAGAAGTTTGATCAATATAAGAAATATTTATTGCCTGCGCATTTACATGAATTTCAACATTGTTACCAATATCTGATTTAGCAATTTTCAAAATTTTCAAATCTTTTCTTACTCCATTATTATTACCACAATCACTTATATAAATATAGTTGTCGTCTGCGGTAATGTCTTCCCAATCTGTATTAGGAAAATTATCAATATAAACGGTTTGAAGTGTGTTGCCATTATTGGTATCAACACTAAAAATGGTAGCAGGATTTCCACTGTCATTGTGGGTCCAAAGTTTGCCATTTGTATAAACAATTCCAGATGATTCAGGAATTGTATTACCAAAACTGTTTTTAAATGTAGTTGGTAAAGTTATAATTGGATAGATGCATGAGCCATCATTATTAGTAGCTTTAGCATTATAGTTTGTTGCAAATTTGTCTTTGCAACCATTGATTTGAGCTGTACTCATGTTAGCATATATGGCCAATAAAATGAGTAGAAAAATTTTGTTGAAATTGATCATTAGGGTTTAGTAAGTATTTGCAAATAATCATTTTTATTGAAACCTATTTTCCATCTAACCATTATATAATTGTTACTATTATTCAAAATATAAAAGTGATTTTTCAAATGATCAAAACGGTGCATTGACTAACTTTTGTTTTGAAAAAAATATCAAGAAACTAAAAATCAACAAGTTTAGTAAAAATTAGGTAGCTAATTTAAAGCCTCATTCCAATTCATTCATCATTCTTTATTGGTTTTTGATAATAATGTCAAACCAATTAGAGAACAATTTATAAACACAAAGGAATTATCTTTTTAACTATTGCATAACATACGAATTGAATATTTGCAGAAATTATTAAACATGAAAAAATATACAAAACTGAGCTTTGCTTTAATGCTACTAACCGTAGTATTTACAAGTACTTCCAATGCACAACAGAAACTAATTCACTATTGGCATTTTAACAATTTCACAACAGTAGGTGCTAACGGAAATCCTAATTTAATTGTTCCTGTAAAAGCTGATTATTCTTCGTTAGATACGAATAAAGCAATGATTGCTTATAGAGCAATTCCTGGTACAAGCAGTAACTATTTATCGTATTGGGATTTTGTAAATCCAGGCGATACTACAAATGCTCATTTAGGTAAAATTGCAGGAAATGCATTAAGACCAAGAAACCCTTGGGATAGCATGCAAATAATGTGCTTTATTCCAACCAAAAACTATCAAAATATTACCATTAAATATGCAACTCAAAGATCAGGTTCTGGTCCAGCATTGCAATTGTTTGATTATAGCTTAGACAGTGGTTTAACATATAGCAATGTTGGTTTATCAATAACTAGTTTTGTAGTGGTTTCAACTGCAAATCCAATGAATTTGGTGAGCATTTCTATTACAAATCCTGACGTTGCAAATCAAAATAATTTAATTTTTAGAATTCGTCCTACACAAGGAACAGGTGGAACTGCTGGAAACAATCGTTTTGATAATGTTTCAGTTGAAGGTGACACATTAGTATTAGCACCTGCTGGTCCTCCATTATATAATTTATCACAGATCACTACAACTAATCCTACCACCGGAAACCCTGATTCATTGGCTGTAAAAGCAACTATTAGAGGTTTAGTTTATGGTTTTAACCAAAGAGCTACTGGCTTAAGTTTTTTATTGAAAGACAATACAGGAGGAATAACTGTTTTTCATGCTACTAAAAACTATGGTTATAATTTAGCAGAAGGCGATAGTATTTGGTTAACAGGTACCGTTGCTGGCTATAGAGGTTTAGAAGAATTTACACCTGATACCATTATAAAAATTGCGAGTGGCAAAACTATTAAAAATCCAACTACCATTGTTCAATTAACTGAATCGAATGAAAATGATTTAGTAAAAATAAACAATTTAGTTTTCTATACAGTTCCTTCAGGTGGAAATTGGCCAACAGCCTCAACTAATATTTTATGTCATACACAAGGATTGAACGATACAATTATTGTTCGTGTTTTAGCAACAAGTGGTTTGGCAGGTCAACCATTACCAACTTCTGCTTTGTTTAATGTTGCAGGCATGGTTCAACAATTTAGCACAAGTTCAGCTTCTCCATATGCATTTAATGGCTATCAATTATTCCCAAGATATTCGGCAGATGTAATATCAGGTTTAGCTCCACCAGATGCTGTTAATTCATTATTACTTACTCCAAGCTTAAATAGTATTTCAATTTCTTGGACAAAACCTAGTAATTATATTGACACTACCATGAGTACATTGGTATTTATTAAAGAAGGCGCTGCAATTACTACAGGAACACCTAATATAAACTCATCGTTTTATACTGCCAATGCAGATTTTACTGCTGCTGGAACTGCATATCAAAATGATGGTTTAACTAAATGTGTTTTCAACGCTGATGCTAATACTGTAAATATTTCTGGTTTAAACCAAGCTAGCAATTATTATGCTTTGGTATATGTAGTTAGAAATTCAGATTCAGCCTATTCAGCAACTACAATTGCAACATCTACTACTAATAATAATTTACCAACGGCAGTAACTGGAATATCAGTAAAAGCTATTGATACAACTTCAATCAGTATTTCATGGGTTAAACCTGCTAGTTATTCAAATTCGGCACATACTACATTGGTATTTGTAAAAGCCACTAGCTTAATTACAGCTGGCGTTTCGAGCTCTAATGTTTCAACTTATACAGCAAACACTGTTTTCGGTTTAGGTACTTCATATCAAAATGATGCGGCTGCATATTGTGTTTATAAAAACGATAGTAATTTTGTTACCATTTCTAATTTAAAATCAGCTACTACTTACCAAGTACTAATTTTAGTAGTTCGTGATGTTGATGCAACTTATGCAACTACAAATACTACTGGAAGTGCTACTACTTTAAATCCACCACCTCCACCATCAGCTGCTAAATTGATTCATTACTGGAATTTCAATAACTTCCCAAGTTTTGCACCTGCTTCAGGTACTTCAGCAAATTCATTTAGATTTTTAGGTATCAATGCCGATTATTCAACAACAAATGATACAAGTAAAGTTAAATTATTTTATCGTTCTATGGATGGTATTTCAGACATGTATGCTACTTATTGGGATGCAGTAACAGGAGATACAGTTAACCAAAGATTAAATGCATCAGCAGGAACTGCTTTCCGTGCAAGAAATCCAAGTGATAGTATGCAAGTAATATTGTCAATTCCAACTTCGCATTATAAAAATATTACGTTAAGTTATGCTTGCCAAAAATCAAGTCTAGCTTCAGGTGCATACCAACAAAATTATGCATACAGTATAGATGCAGGAAAAACTTGGAAAACAACAGGCTTAACCAAAACATTAGATTCAACAGCTGGTGTTACATATACAAGAATGTTTGTTGGTTTTACAACAGTTGATACCTTAGCATACAACAATCCTAACTTAATTTTCAGAATAAGATTTGCAATTTCTTCACTTGGAACTGGTGATCCTGCAGGCTTAAGTGGAAATAATCGTTTTGACAATATAGCAGTTGAAGGTGACACCACTACTGTTCCACCTCAAGGTGAAATCAAAACAAATATTGAGCAAATTATTGCCAATGAAAATTCTTTCCAAGTTTATCCAAATCCAACAAAAGGCGACTTAACAATATTAACACCTTCAATGGATTCAAAACAAATTACCATGTATGATATGATGGGTAAAAGAGTATATGAAGCAAATCATTCAGAAATGAACATCAATCTTCATATCAATCATTTAAATACTGGTGTTTACTTTATCAATATCATGCAAGCAGATAAAATGATCAACAAAACATTCAAAATATTAGTTAACTAATTAATCATTTAAAGTAAAAAAAAATAAAACAGATGGCCTTTTAGTCATCTGTTTTACTTTTCTGTAAAAACTATTAATAATGAAAAAAATAGCTGTAAGTGTTTCTTTGTTTTTGTTGATATTCATTTTGTTTAATCAATGCAAACATGAAGACATAAAAACCTCAACAAATATTGTAGTTGACACCACAAAAGTAAATCCAATTGACACCACAAAAACTGGTATTCATAACACGGGAGATTCTGTTTGTTTTAACACACAAATATTTCCTCTTATCATGTCAAACTGTGGCATGAGTGGTTGCCATGATGCCAATACACACGCCAAAGGATTAAACGTAACAACTTATTCTTACATAGCATATTACGCTTCACAAATTTACTCTTCAGTATCAAAAAACAGCATGCCAAAAGGCTTACCTAATTTTACAACTGCTCAAAAAGCAATGTTTCAAAAATGGATCAATGAAGGGAAAAGAAATGTAAATTGTTATGACCCTTGCGATACCAATAATGTAACATATACCAAAAGCATACAACCATTAATTCAAAACTATTGTTTAGGATGTCATTCTACTGCTACTGCTTCAAATGCTGGAGGAGGAATAGTTATTGATAGTTATGCAAACACTAAAATACAAACTCAAACAGGACATCTAATTTGTTCGATTGATAATAACGGCACTTGTTCAAAAATGCCAAAAGGCTTGAATCAATTAAGCTTCTGTGAAATCAGAAAATTCAAAATTTGGATGAACAATAATTTTCCTCAATAAAATAATACAACAACAAATAAATATATGAAAAATAATTTACATAACATTTTCGCTGTCATTTTAGTATCGATTGTGTTTAGCAAAATAGCAAATGCACAACAAAAACTAATTCATTATTGGCACTTTAACAACTTAGTAAACTTTACTACAGTGGCAGTAAATCCTTCTTTATTTCCTGCTATAAAAGCTAATTATTCAACGTTAGATACTAACAAAGCAGTTATTGCAATGAAAGCATTGGCAGGTACTGCTGGAAATGCTTTAACTTATTGGGATAATGTTAACCCTGGTGATACAGTAAATGCTCGCCTTGGAGTACCTGCTGGATTAGGTTTTAGACCCCGTAATCCAACTGATAGTATGCAATTAATGATGTATATTCCTTCTACAGGTTATCAAAATATTACAATAAAATATGAAGCACAAAAATCGAGTGCTACGAATGGTGCTGCCACCAACATATTTGATTACAGTTTAGACAGTGGATCCACATGGAAAACATCAGGTTTAAATATATTATCTGCTTCAAATGGATCAGGATTATGGACTGCATCTCCAGGAATAAGTGTAAATATCAATAATGATGCTTTGGCTAGTAATAACAATAAATTAGTTTTTAGAATTAGATTTATTGGCCCAGGTAATACCGGAACCTCTGGAAATGTTCGTTTAGATAATATTTCTGTTGAAGGCGATACTGTTTATCAATCAGGTTCATTTATAAATGGAAATGTAGCGGTGTTAAGAATTGGAGATAGTTTAACAACATTAGCAAACACCGGAAATCCTTTAACCATTGATCAATTTACTGTTGATGGAAATTATGTAAGTACTTATAACCTTCCAAAAACTGGAACTAATGCAGTTACTTTAAGTAGTACTGCTACATCTGAAGGTCAATTATCAATTGCTAGTAATAACAATTCAATTACTTTTTTTGCATACAAAACAGCTCCTCCATACACAGGAAGTTTATCAAGTTCAACAAGTGCTTTGGTTAAAAGAACTTTTGTATCAATAGATAATGCGGGTGTTATAACATTACCAAGTTTTACAAGCACAGGTTATTCTGCAAACAATCCTCGTTGTGCTTATACAAATGGAAATGGTGGTTTTTGGGGTGCTGGCGCAAATACAGGAATTAGCTATGGTTCATTCGCATCAAATGCCGATACAATTGTATCTTCAACAGTAACAAATATTCGTAGTATGAATGCTTTTGCTGGACAATTATATTTTTCAACAGGTTCTGGAACAGCAGGAATTTATAGAGCTGGAAATGGTATCCCAACTAATTCTGGAAATGTATCAACTGTTTATATAGCAACTGGAACAGGCTCATCTCCATATACTTTTTCAATAAATTCTGATTCTACCATTTGTTATATTGCTGATGATAGAGCAAGTTCAGCAGGTGGAGGAATTCAAAAATGGATAAGAACAGGAAGCACTTGGACTTTACAATATACTTTAAATACTGGAAATGCTTTAGGTGCAAGAGGTTTGGTTGTAAATTGGAAAACATCAAGTCCAACAATTTTTGCTACAAGCACAGAAGCAACTAGAAATAGACTTGTGAAATTTTTAGATAGTAATTCAACAGCCACTGTGGTTACCTTAGATACCGCTGGTACCAATACTATTTACCGTGGTGTTACATTTATTCCCGTAGCATCAACACTTCCTGTAAAATTAATGATATTTGGAGCTATTTTGAATAACAATGCTGAAGTACTTTTAAATTGGAAAACATCGAGTGAAATAAACAATAATGGTTTTTATGTAGAACGTTCATTTGATGGAGTAAACTTTAAAAACATTGGTTTTGTAAAAGGATTCGGAAATAGCAATGCTACTAATGAATACAAATATATTGACAATGTTCAATTAAATAATCAAGTTGTTTATTACAGACTAAAACAAGCTGACTTTAATGGAACATTTGAATATTCAAATGTTGTAATTGTTAATTCAGCAATTACAGAAAACAGAAATTATGTTCTGTATCCAAACCCAGCAAATAATAGTATTAATATTATTAACGCTTCAAATGAGCAAACAAACATAGAAATAGTAAATGTTATTGGTCAAAAAGTATTTGTTATAAAAAGTAATTCACAATTAGAGCAAATAGATATTTCAGGTTTCAAACCAGGTATATATTTTGTAAATATAATAGAACAATCTTCAGGGAAAATCAATACGTTGAAGTTTTTAAAGACGAATTGATATTTTTTGTGTTTAGTAGTAGTAAAATTAAGTCATTCCATTCATTTGGAATGACTTTTTTTATTGAAAAAATCTTAATAAAAAATAGGTGTTTTTATTCTTTAAATAAATGATAATCGGTTCAATTCATTCACTGTTTTCCAATTTCGGATAGTACAAGAAACTTTAAGTTTTTTTTCGAAAAAAGTATTTGTTAACTTGGTATTTCCGTAACCATGTGGGCAAAATAAATAAATACATTTACCAACGATAATGAATTCATCATCGCCATGACTTCCTTGCATTATTTGAGCAATATCAACAGCTAAGGGCTGCTGCGACAGAAATGTAACATGGAGTTTCAATGCATCCTCACTCCTATTACTTACAAATATATTATTCGCTAAAGCGCTTTCTAGTTCTTGTTTTGAAATAATTAATATCGGAATGTTTAAGTCAAAATCTTCATTTATTTTTTCATGAATTTCAGATTGTAATTTTAAAACATCAGTACTTTTTGATTTAAAAATTACATTGCCACTTTGAATATATGTGCTTACATTTTGATACCCCAAATTTAAAAACAATTGCTTCAAAGCATCCATTTTTATCAGGTTCTTTCCTGATAGATTGATGCCACGTAGTAAACAAATATAGGTTTGCATGTTTTAAATAAATTAGAATACAATAGTAGAATTAAAGTTTGAAAAAAATCGAAATTTCAATGATTTATTATACCAAGTCAATGATAGCTTTATCAATGGTATTGTATTCAAATTTAAAACCCTCGCTTAATAACCTTGCCGGATAAACCCATCTACTTTTTACAATCAATTCTGTTTCTGTTTTAATTATCCATGCTCCTATTTCAAGTAACCATTTTGGTTGCGGTATTCCAAATGGAATGCCCATTTTAGATCTTATTTTTTTCATAAAACAGGAATTGGTAATGGCATTTGGTGAAGCTAAATTATAGGTTCCAACAGCATTGTTTTTATGAATTAAAAAATCAATCGCACTACAAAAATCAGTAATATGAATCCAGCTAAATAACTGTTTACCAGTTGCGGCTTTTCCTCCTAAACCTAATTTTGCTAAGTTTTTAAAAGGAATCATTACGCTTTTATCTTTTTGTAAAACAATGGCTATTCTCAAATTTATTTGCTTTACATTATCTATTTTAAAACTATAAAACTTTTCTTCCCATTTTTTACAAACATCTACACTAAAACCATCTCCAATAATTCCTTTTTCTTCCGTATTTGGCTGTTCATATTCGTTCCTATAAATAGTGGCCGATGCAGCGTTTATCCATATTTCAGGTTTAATCTTACAATTTATAATGGCTTTACCAATAATACTTGTACTCGCTAATCGTGACTCGTAAATTTCGTTTTTGTTGAATTCATTGTACCTACAATTTACTGATCTTCCTGTTAAATTGATAATTGCCAAAGCATTTTCCAATTCATCTGTCCATTTACCAAATGTTTTTCCATCCCAATTTACAAAACGAATTTCATTTATGTTTTCTGTTTTGTTTCTGGTAAGAATAACAATTTCAAAGCGGTTCTTGAAATAATTAGCCATTTCCTGACCAATAAATCCGCTGCCTCCGGCAATAATAATTTTAGGTTTCATGGTTTAAATTTTAAATACCAATGGATAAATTAACAAACGAAAAACAATCCAACTTACACAAATCCAAATGCTCCAATTATATAATTTCACCCTTCTTAAGTGTTCGTAAAACATGAACATAAATGCAGCCCCATAAGTGATAATTCCCAAAAATTGAATATCGAAATGGAAATATAAAAGCACTTTAAAAGCTATTCCAGCAATTAGTAACCCAAAGGCTGCTAGCGCAGAAACAAAAGCCAATTGCCCAGCATAATCATAAAAATTATTTTGTTTAAATAAATAAAAAACCAAAGCTTGAAAAGGAAATTGTGCTAAAAATAAAACTACATCGGGTAGGTTAAAACGAAGGTGCATAAAAGGCAATAGAAACCTTTGAAAATACCACGTTACTATAACGTGAACCAGTATTGCGCAGCAAGCAATAAAAGCAATTCTATGTGGTAAATTAATGGAAGGATTTCCACTATTTTCGTTTGTAATTTTGCTTGGCGCAATCATTTTTCGGTTGTAAGAAATAAAAGAATAAAGCAAACTAAGCACAAAATGAATAACTGAAATATTGGCCAGTTTTGCTAGATTTGGATAGTTAAAGCCTATTATTTTTATTAAACTAGGTAAGCCATAAGTTATTTCATTGGTTTCACTATTAAATAAAACAATTTTGTTGGCTGCTTTTGTTTTATCAATTTCAGTATTGTTATCAAAATCAAATTGTTGAAAGGCTGTTCGCCCATTTATATCCAACATTTTATATTTAATAAATCCTTGTGTATAAGCATTACAAAGCGGACATTCGGCATCGTAAATTATAGTATGGTTTTCAAGCGTTTTCATATTTTTTTTGTTAAATTTTTACTCCTGACTCATTCTATTTTGCAAACTCATTTCTCTAAACAGATTTTCTTTTGATTTGCGTTTACCTCTAAAAAACAAGTATAAGTTAAAGAAAAGCATAAATCCTAAGTAGATTGAAAAACCACCAATTTTTAGACTTAAAACCTCTAAAAATGTTTGTCCATTTTCTATGTCATAATTGGTTTTAAGCATCAACATTGCAAAGCCAATGTTTAATAAATAAAACCCAACTCGTAATAAGTGATTGGTAGAATCGGATATCTCTTCTCTACCTTTAAAAATATCGAGCATAAATACTTTTCCATTGCTAAAAAGTGTTTTAGCAACATAAAAAGTGAGTAATAATGTAATTGGTAAATAAACACCGTAAGCTGCGATTAATAAATTGTTGTTCATGATTTTAAGTTTTTAAATTGTTAATGATTATTGTGATATAGTTTTTGAATTTGTTTGCTGAAATGGGAAAAAGTATATAAATTTATATAATGAAATACTGACAAGCCAACTACAATGAAACCAATGTGTTTACTTAGCTCCTCTATCAATTGTAAAACAGAAAATATTTCGGTAAATAAATTGATAGAAACAGTGGCATAGCCTAAGTTTAACAAATAATAACCAGCCAATAAAAACTTGTTTAATACATTTGCTAAGTCATCATTTCCGTTAAATGAATCAACTAAAAAATGAATACCATTTTTGTAAAAAATTTTACCAACTATTACGGTTATATAAAATGTAATAAGTAAATAAAGTAAATACCCAAATAAATTATAGTAGTTCATATAGTTTCTGTATTTTCAATTATTTGTGAAAATTTATAGTTTAAAAAAACTTCATTTTACTGAAGTTCTTTATTTTTATCTTATCATTTTTAGAATTGCTCCAAAAAACCAGTTTTCATCGGCCTTTAGCATCATGTCTACTGATTTATCCATTTTATCTACAAAATTACTGAGGTTTCCTACAGTTTCTGTAAATGCTTTTATTTCCTTGTCTTTTTTGTCACCTTCTATTTCTTTTAAGCTATTCAATACTTTTAGAACAGGTTTAATTTCTCTGCGCTTACGCTCTCTTGCAATCGTTTTAGCAATAATCCAAATGTCTTTTTCTGCTACAAAATATTCTTTTCTATCACCTGGAACTAATTCTTTATTGATTAAAGTCCAGTTCATTAATTCACGTAAATTCATGTTTGCATTTCCGCGAGAAACATTCAATTCTTGCATAATATCTTCGGTACATAACGCACCGCTGCTAATTAACAACAAAGCATGAACTTGCGCCATGGTTCTGTTTATCCCCCACTCGCTTCCTAAAGTTCCCCAAGTTTGTATAAACTGTTTTTTTGCTTCATCTAATTTCATGGAACAAATGTAATTGAATATTTCAAACTTTCAATTATTTCTGAAAGTTAAATTGCTTATTTGAGAAAAGTCATGGAATGGGTTTTCGAAAATAAAAAAATGCGTTTGGTTAGCAACTCCAAATGAGTTGAACTTGAATAGCACCGAGTGAAACTCGGTG
>CAIUQQ010000028.1 GCA_903901345.1 uncultured Bacteroidota bacterium
ATAATAAAATATAAAAATATCTAGAATTAGTTTAAAAAAATTTTTATGCTCTTTCTTTTATTAAAATTTAATTAAAATTGATATAAATTTTTCTATGTTAACATTAAAATTATTTGTTTACGCAACAGCTTTTTTCTTCATTACAATTGCGGTTTTTGGATTATTATCTAGCGATACATCTCGTAATCCTTACAATGTATAATTTATAATTTAGATCTTGTCAAAAAGATCTAAATTTTTGTGCTTAAGTGTGAATAAATTTTTTGAACAAAAAAAATGGGAAAAGTATATAATTGGTTTCAAGAACGTTTAGAAATTCAAGCAATTGCAGATGATATTTCAAGTAAGTACGTTCCTCCTCATGTTAATATTTTTTATTGTTTTGGTGGAATTGTATTTGTTTGTTTTTTAGTACAAGTTGCAACTGGTTTTGCAATGACTTTTTATTATCGTCCATCTGTAGCTGATGCTTTTGCTTCAGTAGAATATATGATGACACAAGTGAATTTTGGATGGTTAATTCGTTCAATTCACCGTTGGTCAGCAAGTATGATGGTTTTAATGATGATTTTACATATTTTCCGTGTTTATTTAACAGGTGGATTTAAAAAACCACGTGAATTAACTTGGGTAACAGGAGTAATTTTAGCTGCTGTAACAGTATCTTTTGGTGTTACTGGATATTCTTTACCATGGGATCAAATTGGATATTGGGCATGTAAAATTGTAACAGGAGTACCAGATGCAATTCCTGTTGTTGGAAGTCAATTAGTTGAATTATTAAGAGGTGGAACAAGTGTTGGACAAGGTACATTAACACGTTTTTATAGTTTACATACTTTTGTTTTACCATTAATTACAGCTGTTTTAATGTTAGCTCATTTCTTAATGATTCGTAAACAAGGAATCTCAGGTCCCTTATAAATTTTTTCCAAAATTTTTTAAAAATTTATTTATTAAAAACATTAAATTAAATTATGTCAGTTATCAAAAAACCCGATTTATCAGATCCTAAATTACGTGCAAAATTAGCTAAAGGAATGGGACACAATTATTATGGTGAACCAGCATGGCCAAATGATCTTTTATATATTTTCCCAATTTGTATTTTTGGAACATTTGCAAGTGTTATTGGATTAGCTGTTTTAGAACCATCAAGTTTTGGAGAACCTGCAAATCCTTTTGCAACTCCTTTAGAAATTTTACCTGAATGGTATTTTTATCCTACTTTTAACTTATTACGTGTCTTACCGAATAAATTAATTGGAGTTCTTTCTATGGCAGCAGTTCCAGCTGGATTATTAACTGTTCCATTTATTGAAAATGTAAATAAATTCCAAAATCCTTTCCGTCGCCCAGTTGCTATGTCAGTATTTTTTGTTGGAACAATTTTTGCTATTTGGTTTGGATTCGGAGCAGCAATGCCAATCGATAAAGCCGTAACACTTGGTTTTTTCTAACATTTCTTTTCTTTTGAAATAACAATTATAATTTAGTTGATTGTAATTTGGCTCTGTAGCTCAGTTGGTTAGAGTGGGGGACTCATAAGCCCTAGGTCGTAGGTTCAAATCCAACCGGAGTCATATACAAAAAATTAAATTATATATGGAGAGATGGCTGAGTGGTCGATAGCGGTAGATTGCTAATCTATTGTATGATTATTTCATACCGAGGGTTCGAATCCCTCTCTCTCCTATGTAATATCTTAAGTTATATATGTTAATCTATAAGTATTGGGATTGTAGTTCAATCGGTTAGAGCACCGCCCTGTCACGGCGGAAGTTGCGGGTTCGAG
>CAIUQQ010000029.1 GCA_903901345.1 uncultured Bacteroidota bacterium
CAAATCACGTTCACGCCAATAAAGAGAATCTATTACTAAAGTATCTTCCAGATTTAACATTTTTCTAAAAATCTATTTTTTAAGATTTAAAATTTTTAATAACGGCAATAACCTTTTTGAAAAAATTAACTTCATCTTTTAAAACTAAAATTTTAGCACTTGTGCTTGAACTATCCGGATTTTGCTCTGCTAATTTTTGTTCTTCAGCTTCTAATAATAAAGTTTTTTGTTCATAAACTTTAGATACTTCTTCTAAAGAAACAGATGAATTAATTTCTTTTACACGTTTAGCATAAACATAAACTCCTGTTCCTTCATTTTCAAATGCCGAATTACCTGCATTTGCTTTTTGATTTGAAACAATAAACACTGCATCTTGAAGAACAAACCAAATTTTTTCTAAACGATTTTCAAAATTTGTTTCAATTTCTACAATATCATTATCAATTTTTCCCATTAAGTCTTGATGTTGCTCAAAAATTTCTGCAACTCCACTTCTTAAATGCACTCTAACTTTTGTTGTATTAGATTGGACGTTATTATATTCAGGTGTAGCTAATAAAAATAGCATAGTATACTTTAAAATTATTTAATCAGATAAGTAAAATATATTCTTTATGTTCTAGAACGAATATCCTAGAACATTTACGGTACAAAATAAACTCTTATGACAATACTAATTTTTATGAATGTAATTTAATATTTTCACTTCCAATAATATTTATAAAATCATCTTGTGTGAACAGGAAATCTTCTTTTTTAACTGTGACTAATGAATCATATCGAAGACTTCCTTTTTGCGTTAATTCAGTCTCAACACGAATTGATTGATAAGAAAGTAATTGATTTAAAAGAATTTTGATTGTTCTTACATTTGCAAATGTGTCAAAACTAACTAATTGACTAATATAAAATTCTAAAACTTCAATTGTTTTTTCATCAAATTTATATCTGTAATCATTATGTAATAAGAATTTAGTAATTGCCATTAAGTCTGGTACCTTATAGTCAATAAAATCTACATGGTTTCCGATACGAGAAGAAATTCCAGGGTTAGAATTAAAGAATCCATCAATTTTTTTCTTAGGACCTGAAAAAACAAGAATTAGATCATCACGTTGATTCTCCATAACCTGTAATAATAATTCAATAGCTTCTGATCCATAGTCTCTCTCATTATCTGGCTTATATAAATGCTGAGCTTCATCCATAAATAAAATACCACCACGTGCTCTATTTAATTGTTCTTTTGTTTTGGGTGCAGTATGACCAACATATTGTCCAACTAAATCTTCTCGAGTTACATTTGTAATATGACCTTTTGTTAAATAACCTAAATTACGTAAAACTAAAGCAATTTTACCTGCAACTGAAGTTTTTCCTGTTCCTGGACGACCTGTAAATGACATATGTAAACTTGAATTTAATGATGGTAATTCCTGAAGTTCACGAATACGATCAAATAATAAAACAGAAGAAATTTCACGCACTCGATTTTTTACATTTTCTAAACCAACTAATTCTTGATCCATTGTTCCTAAAATATTTTCAATTCCAGTTTTTACATAACAATCACGAATGTCAATTGAATTTCCTTGCCCAATAACTAAATCTTTTAAATTAATTGTAGATACA
>CAIUQQ010000030.1 GCA_903901345.1 uncultured Bacteroidota bacterium
CAATACAAAACGATTAGTGATGATGATTATAATAAATGGAAATCAAGATTTTCAAATAACAATGCAAATACGGAGGTATATGTTAGCAGATTAATAGTAAGTAATGGTAAGGCAGCTGTGGTTAAATGTATAAAAATGTCAGGGAAAATTGTTACTGAATCTTTTAAATTAATATATGCCGCTACAAATAGTAATTATAACACCACATTATGGCCAGAAGGAACAGTTACTAATACAAACGAAACTGATAAATATATTATGGTTAAAGAAATGTCGCTTGAATTTTCAAGTCCAAGTTTAATGGATGAAGCTATAAATAAAGCAAAGCAAACTATACGATTAAAAGTTGAAGCTGATCAAAAAGAGGAAAATAAGCTAAATAAACCAAATAAATTATACAAAAAAACTAAAACTGCTGCAACGGGTGTTCGTGGTTAAAAACAATATTATAAATACTAAAATATGAATACAATACTTTCTATTATAAAAACCTTTCGAAGGTTAAAATTAAAACTTTTGATTATTTTTATTGCTTGTAGTTCAATTCAATTAAAAGCTCAAGAAAAAATGACAAAAATTAACTTGAGTCAACAACAACAAGACCCAAGAATTTATATAGAGATTGAACATTCTAGAACATCTCAATTTGGTTATCAAACGGTTATTGTTCAGATTACAAATATTACTTCTGATGTTTTAAGAGTTCGTATGAAATATACAGTAACAAGCACAAGTGGACTTGTTAATTCAATATATATTGGTAGTGGCTCAGAATCCGATCCAAACACCTCTGTAGACATTAAACCTGGTGAAAAAATATCGGATGATAAATACAATTGTCGGAAGCAATTTTATGGAGATTGCAAAGGAAAAGAAATAAAATTAGATGACGGTATATCATGTATAAATTATATTTCATATCAAATTATAGACATAAAAAATTTAAGTGAAGAAGAAAGGAAATTTGAAATTGAAAAGCAAGAAAAAGAGAAAGCTAATCAACTGAAAAAAGAACAACAGGAGGCTTTTAGAAAACTACAAGAAGTTAAAGCAGAACAAGAAAGACTAGCACAGCAAAAAAAAGAAGAAGAAACAAGGAAAAATGAACAAAAAGCTATTACTCAAAATAGTACTGGTAATAATCCGCAAAATTCATATGGGTCACAACAATTAAATAACAGCAATCAAAATACTAATAACAATGCTCAAACAGCAAATACAAATAACTTTCAAAACCAAACTTCACAATCACAAAATAATGCTCAATCAAATAACTTAGTAAATGAAGGAAATGCATTGCAAAAACAAGGAGATTATAATGGTGCCAAACAAAAGTATCAACAAGCACTTCAACTTAATCCTAAAAATGACTATGCTTCTGGCAATTTGAATATTGCAGACTTAAATATTAAGGAAAAGAAAAGAGTAGAAGACCATAACGCAGCACTTTTGCAGAATGTTAAAGCTGAATTAGCACTTGCAGATCAACAAGCACTATTAGCTACCCAAGCTGTTACTTTAGGAGTATCAATAGTGCAGAAATATATTGCAGAAAATGAACAAAAAAAAGAAGAAGAAAGACTACGTGCTATAAGAGCAAGAATAGCCGAAGAAAAAAGATTAGAGCGAATTGCTGTTCATAATAGATTAGTAGAAAATAGAAAAGCCACAATTGCAAAGTTCCCTGATGGAAAAATGCCCCTTTCGGCTGTTTCTAGGAAAACTGATGAAGTGTATTTTTTTATTTACAGTTGTGACGAACAATCGTTGGAGCGTGAGGCCCCTGAAATTTATATATCTAATGCTTTTTCAGTACAAAAATATTCTGACGATACATGGCCATTTAAAAATAAATTAATTGAACAAATTGCTAAAGAGAATAAAGGAATAAATTTTAAATTGTCTGGTTTTTATATGTCAAAATTTGAAGCCGAACAACAACTTCAAATTTTGTTAAGTAGTGCTTATAATTATTCTTTTAATGTAAATTCCATTATATACAATGGAAAACAAACGGAAGGTAAATCAAATAATGAAAATGATTTTTGGGGTAATAAAATTAACAATAACACACCAGACAGTATAAAAGAAGTTCCACAAAATAATAGTCAAGTTGATTTTTGGGGTAATCCAATAAAAAAATAAATATGAAAAAAATAATCCTACTAACTTTAATATTAATTGCTTCTTCTCAATTTGCCATTGCCCAGCAGGCTATTGCCAAAATAAAGTATGAAGAAGCAGAAGAAGCTTTCTCTACTAATGATTTTAAAACTACCGTTTTAAAACTAGATGAGGCTGAAACTTTGTTAAAAGCTACCAACCCTAGAATAATGTATTTAAAGATATTGGCACAGTCAAAAATAATAGAGAAAGCCCCTTTAAATGATTATAAAATATTAGAAAATACCAGACAATTATGTGCTAAATATTTAAAGGAATATGAAAGCATCCCCAACAATGAGGATAAATATAGGGATGTTTATAAAGCCAGTGAAGCACTTAAAGCATATCCAGAGAGTAAGGTAATTTTTTTCTCAATAAAGCAATTAAAAAAGCAGGCAAACACTTATATGTATGTTAAAGATTCTTTAGATTATCCTAAAGCTTTAAAAATATATACAGAAATTGCGGAATTAGGAGATATACAAGCAAAAGCAGAATTAGGGAGAATTTATAGCAATGGTTTTGGAGTTGAAATAGATTACTGTAAAGCAGCATCCTATTTTAAAGAAACTGCAGATAAAGCTGATGCCGTTGGTCAAAATGGATTAGGCACTTTATATAAAAATGGCTATTGTGTACAATCAAAAGATATAGCTAAAGCAATATTGTTGTTTGAATTGGCAGCAGAACAAGGCAATGAGGAAGCGATATATAATTTAGGAGATATTTATACTAGTCATTTAAAGGGGCTTTCAGGATGGGTAAAAATTGAAGTAGACCCTACTAAAGCAATAAATTTTATTCGTCTATCTGCAGAAAGTGGTAATGCAGAAAGTCAGTTTTATTTAGCAGCTATATATGATCAGGGATTATATGTTCCTAAAAATAGTACTGAAGCCATAAAAAATTTTCAATATTCAGCAGACAATGGAAATTCAAAAGCTCAATTATCGGTAGGTTATATTTACTATAGTGGTCTTATTGCAAATAAGGATTATGTTAAGGCAATAAAATATTTTAGATTAAACTATGAAAAGGAAAAAGAGAATTCAAAAGCTCCCGATTGGTTGTATCATATTTATAAAGAAGGTGGATTTGGCATAATAAAAGATAAAGAAGAGGCTAAAATATGGTTAGATATAATTACTATATATTATGCCAAGCGCGGAATGAAAATGATAAAATAATATGAAAAAAATAATCCTACTAACTTTAATATTTTTAGCTTCAATTCAATTTGCTTTAGCCCAGCAAGCCATTGCCAAAATAAAGTATGAAGAAGCCGAAGAGGCTTTCTCTACTAATGATTTTAAAACAACCGTTTTAAAACTAGATGAAGCTGAAACTTTGTTAAAAGCCACCAACCCTAGAATAATGTATTTGAAGATATTGGCACAGTCAAAAATAATTGAGAAAGCCCCTTTAAATGACTATAAAATATTAGAAAACACTAGGCAATTATGTGCTAAATATTTATTGGAATATGAAAGCATCCCCAACAATGAAGATAAATATAAGGATATTTATAAGGCCAATGAAGCACTTAAAGCATATCCAGAGAGTAAGGCAAAGTTCCAGTTGTTAGATACAATGCGTGCAAATGGCTTAAAGTACTTATACGAAAAAGAGTTTAAAGATTATGCAAAAGCATTGGATTGCTTTACCGAATTAGCTAAGTTAGGCGACATTACAGCTAAGGCAGAATTGGGACGGATGTATTATAATGGTTTTGGTGTAACACAAGATTATAAAAAAGCGTATGCCTATTTTAAAGAAGCCGCAGAAAATGGAAATGCAGATGGGCAAAATGGTTTAGGATTATTCTATTTCGATAATAAACTGATAAATGGTTTAGACATTGCAATTGACCTTAGCAAAGCAAAAAAATTATTTGAATTGGCTGCAGAACAAGGCAATGACAGGGCAATATTTAATCTTGGAAGATTTTACTTATTAAGCAAGCAATTTAATGATTATAGCAAAGCATTAAATTATTTTAGTATGGCAGCAAAAAAAGGAAATACCAGTGCTGATAATTATATTGGTATCATATATCTTAATGGTTTAGGGGTTACTGCAAATGCGAATGAAGCTTTATTGCATTTTAAATTAGCTGCTTCAGCATACAATAATCATAAAAGTCAATATAATATTGGAATGATGTATTATATGGGGTGTGGGGTTAAAAAAGACGATAGTGAAGCAGTGAAATATTTTCTTTTAGCAACAGATCATCAAGAAAATGGTGGAGCTGGATTTGATTATCAGCTAGGAATAATGTACTTAAAAGGATTTGGTGTTCCAAAAGATAAAAACAAAGCTGCTATTTTGTTTCAAAAAGCTGCAATAAGTAATATTGGAGAAACAGAATATAATTTAGAAATTGAACGTTGGAAAAAATTGTTAATCAAAAATGAAAAAAAATAATCGTAAATAAATATGAAAAAAATTATCCTAATTACCTTTTTATTAGCTATTAACTGTCAGCTGTCTTTTGCCCAGCAAGCCATAGCCAAAATTAAGTTTGAAGAAGCCGAAGAAGCATACGCTATAAAAGATTTTGAAACAACCGTTTTAAAATTAGATGAAGCTGAAGTATTGCTCAAAACATCTAACCCTAGAATAATGTATTTAAAGATATTGGCACAGTCAAAAATAATTGAGAAAGCGCCTTTAAATGAATATAAAATATTAGAGGACACCAGACAATTGTGTGCTAAATATTTAAATGAATATGAAAGTATACCCAACAATGAAGATAAATATAGGGACATTTATAATATTGGAGAATCTTTAAAAGTGTATCCAACTGATAAATTAAGTTTTGAAAAGAAAAAAAAGAAAATTTTAGACGAAGAAATTGCAAAACAACAGCAAATAGAATTTGAGAAAAAAATAGCACTTGAAAAAGAAGAAAAGAATCAATTGGAACTTTTGGAGCAAAATAAAAGATATGCTGATAAAAACAACAAACAAAAATTTACAAGTTTGGGGTTTGAGAGTGGAGAAATTGCTAAGTATGGTTTAATAATTGAAACTGCAGGAATTAATAGAAGAGTGGGTTTCCATTTTGTATGTCGTAGTAGTTTTACTAGTGATGATGATATTTTAAAAAGTGTAGGAAATGACTTGGTTTTAATTAATAAATTTGATTTTTACCTTGGTCCTAATATTAGGATTTTTAATTTTTTATATCTTAACTTAGGAATAGGTGGTGGTGGATATAAAGATAAATTTGATAATGGAACATATCCAACACCTCAGGGTCGGTATAGTTTGTCAAATATAATAATGGGGCCAGTTGGTAGTATAGGTACCACCATAAGGTTAGGTCGTGTAGTTAATATTAATATTGGCCTATCATATATGGATATTCCTCAAAACAAATATGATACAGAACTTACTTATGGCATTTCATTTAATTTAGTTAAGAAAATGAGATAAAGCTCCACTATCCTCGCTAAAACCTGAAACGCTGGTTCACACCAGTGACGTGGACAAAATAACAAAAGTAAAAATGCAAACCAATTTTTTTTCAATGATTTACATATTAAAAAACGGATTGCAAATCCTTTTAGTAAATGATTCGAATTGCAAATTCGAACCGGCTGGTAAAAAACGGATTCCAAATTCTTGAAGTAAATGATTTGGAATGCAAATCCAAACCAGAGGGTAACAAATCCATAAAAAGAGGTGAAATAAAAACAATGAAGATAAGAGATAAAATATTTGTTTGTGTATGTTTTTTTATAAGCAATTCTTGTAATGAAAGTCATGAATGCATAACTTACTATCCTAACAAAACTATTAAGGAAATTTATTTTGAAAACAGCAGTCATAAATATAATGGTTTGTATAAATCATTTTATTTAAATGGGAAAATTAAACTTTTGGGGGTTTCTCACAAAAATACAACAATTGGAACTTGGTATTCCTACTACTCTAATGGAAGAATTAATTCTCAAATATCGTATGATAATACTGGTCATGTATTGTCAGCAAATGGTTGGAATAAAATAGGTATAATGACTTTAAAAGAAGGTACTGGAGTTGGAGAAATGTATTTTGATAATGAACAAATAATGACTAGATCTAGCTACAAAAACAATAAGCTTCATGGCAAAACTGAGACTTGGCATGAAAACGGAAAACGGAACTCTATAACTTATTATCAAAATGGCAAGGCCTCTGGAACTTGGTATATTTGGGATCAAAATGGTAATTTAATAAGTACAGAAAATCATTAAACATTTAAGTGAAAATTATTTATAATAGTGAACAATTACAAATTTTAAGTGCTGTTGTACAAAAAGCATTTTCTTTTATAAGCTTTTGCAATTCAAAAAAATAATAATGTCGTTTAATACAATTGAATTATGATAGGCATGGTAAATCTACTATCCAAAGTCTGAATCCAATCCATAGCAAGGCTACTCCTATGTTTGCAAAGTAATTAATTCCTATGTTTGCAAAGTAATTAATTTTGCAAATGTAAAGTGAAAAAGAATGAGAGCTGAGAGGCGACTAAATAACTCATAGAAGTATATTGTTCCGTAGATATAGCCTCATTCTTTTTTATCTCTTAGAGTTTGAACAGAATGTAAGGCGTACCGATAATTGAGTAACAGCCAGAATATCCAAAAGGAGACAAAACGAAGGGAGATTCATCACTTTATAAAAATTAATTTATAACAGTATGAATATTTTAAAACAAGTATTGGGAATTGATGTAGCCCAAAAAGAATTGGTAGTTTGTTTAAGTAAACTTAATTCAGATTTATCAATTGATCATTATGCTAACAAGGTATTTTCAAACAAAGAAGCAGGTTTTGTAGCATTAATTAAATGGGTTAAGAAATTAACTATTGAAAATGTAGAAATCCATTTTGTAATGGAGGCAACAGGAGTTTATCATCAAAAGTTTGCCTATTATTTAGATGCAAATGGATTTAATGTAAGTATTGTATTGCCAAATAAAATAAGCAATTATATGCGTACATTAGAAAACAGAACCATTACGGATAAAACATGTGCAGAGGCAATAGCTCAGTTTGGCTTGGAGCGTAAATTAGATAAATGGCGCAAACCAAATATTATCTATAAAAATTTACAGCAACTTACAAGGGAGCGAGAACAAATAGTGGAAGAGAGATCGATAGTAAAAAATCAATTACATGCAGAAAATGCAGAAGCCGAGCCAAATGCTAATAGTATGAAAAGGCTAAAAGCAAGAATTAAATTTTTAAACCAGCAAGAGAAAGAAATTAAGCAAGACATTGAAAAATGTATTAAAAAGGACGAGTCGATAGAAAAAGAAATAAATAACATTACAACAATACCAGGTGTTGGTCGTTTAACAGCTACAATAGTTTTGGCTGAAACAAATGGTTTTGAATTAATACGAAACAAAAAGCAATTGATAAGTTATTCTGGATTAGATGTGAGGGAAAAACAATCAGGTACATCTATAAAAGGTAAGCCAAGAATATCAAAAAAAGGAAATAAATTTTTAAGAAAGGCAATGTTTTTTCCTGCATTATCAGCAGTAAAGCATGAACAAAATTATAAAGAAATATATGCAAGATTAGTAAGCAAAAGCGGAATAAAAATGAAAGGATTAGTAGCAGTTCAAAGAAAATTATTAGAATTAATCTATATTATTTTTAAAAACAAAACAGTGTACCAAAGCGATTATATCAAAGAAAAAAGAGCGCAACTACATGAATTAGAAGTCGCTCTTTAGAAACTAGCTCTGGGCCGTTTTGAAATGCAAAGAAATTAAATTTTAGGGAAAAAGTTATTCTGAAATTTTTTGAGCCCTTAAAAGCTCAAAAAAAATTTCGTAAATAACTTTTATTTTAACACAGAATCTACGGATTTTAAATGAATGTAGTGTCTCTGACACGGGCTAATTAAGATAATCTATCATTAACAAACCTTTTTCTTTACTATAATAATCAATGCCACTAGAATATACATACTCCCATTCGTTCCTTACTATTCCAGCTCTTACAGGATTTTCGTGCAAATATTTTATTTTAGACTCTAAAATATCTGAAGTTGAACATTCAATAGGATGGTTTTCTTGTTGCCAAAACTGATAGTTTTCATTTCGTTTATTTAGTTCGCCAGCTTTCTTGAAAATCCATAACATCCAGTTTCTCCTACTTTCTCTATTATTTTCTGAAATTGTTTTAACGA
>CAIUQQ010000031.1 GCA_903901345.1 uncultured Bacteroidota bacterium
ACAAATTTAGTAGCTGTTACACAAGATATTGAAAAATTTTATGCGCCTTCAGCTACACCTTATATATTACAATTTGGCTTATTAAATGCTGCAACCTATGGTATAAAAGATGATGCTTTAAATGCATTGGCTAGTTTTGGAAGTTTTTCGGGTATAAAAATTGAAAATGTGTATGGATTTTATAAAAACACAACTGCTGCCAATGTTTTAATGGGACGTGGTATCACTGTTTCTGGAATTCCATTGGCAATTAATTTTAGTCCAAGAGATACTGTTTATAAATTTCCTTTAAATTTTGGAGATTTAGATACAACATATTTTAAAGGAACAGCTACCATTCCTTCTGTTGGTGGAATTTCACAACAAGGCAGAAGAGTTACAAAAGTAGATGGTTGGGGTTTAATAAAAACTCCTTATGGTCAGTTTAACTGCATTAGAATTAGAACTGATATAACAGAAACAGATACTATTGATATTACTACTTTTAAATTACCAATTCCTAATAACAGAACTATTTATACTTGGTATGCTAAGAATGAACATTATCCAATTTTAGAAATTACCCAAACTACTGGTTTAGCTGCTGCTTTAACTATTAGATATAAAGATATTAACAGACCTGAGGCGTTTTATAGCGCAGCTAAATTTAATGCGAGTAGAACTACTGCATCAGTTTTAGATACAGTAAATTTAACAAGTACAAGCACTGGAAGTCCAAAATCTTATCAATGGACTATTACTCCAAATACTGTTTCTTTTGTTGGTGGAACTAGTGCTACAACCAATATTCCTAGGGTTTTATTTAATGCTACTGGTGTTTATACCATTAAATTAAAAGTTATATATGAAGGCGGACAAGACGATACCACTAGAACAGATTATGTAACTGTAAATGCTGCACCTATTGTTAACTTTAGTGCCGACAAAACCAATGCTTCAGTTGGTGAAAATGTTACATTTACCGATAATAGTTCAGGAATTCCAACTACTTATAAGTGGGCATTTACACCTACTACAGTAACTTTTGTAACGGGTACAAGTGCCAGCAAAAATCCTGTGGTTAAATTTAATACTGCGGGAAGTTACTCCGTTTCGTTAACTGCTAATTATTTAACAACGCCTGTTACCGTTACAAAATCAGGATATATTAATGTTCAAAATGTAAGTGTAGCTGATTTTAAGAATTTTGCAAAAACAATCGAAGTTTATCCTAATCCGGCTAAAACAAATATATTCATTGCATCAAATTACGACTTGAGTAAATCTGATATTGATATGTATGATATTTTAGGTAAAAAAGTAAATGTTGATGGAATCAATTATATAAACAAATCAAATATTCAGTTGAATATATCTTCTTTAAACAAGGGGATTTATTTTGTAAAAATTTACGATGAAAACAATTCACATTCAACTCATAAAATTATTATAGAATAAAATATAACATTTCAAATACAACAATCGTTTTTAAGTACATTGAAATAGACAATCAACATAAAATTCTTTTTTATTATTGGTTAGTTTGCATCAGTAATACAAATATTTCGTTTTATATTTGAAAGTATTAATTTAATCATTCATGAAATCAATAAAAATATTATCCAATAGCTTTTTAGCATTTCTGTTTTTGGCTTTAGTTTTATTACTAATTTCATATCCACCAGCCAAAGCAGTATGTAATACCATTACCAAAAGATTAGGAATTACTTCACCAAGTTATCCTGGTTTTGGAATAAATTTACCTGGAAATTATGAAATACATGGAATAGATGTAAGTCGCCACCAACGCGATATTGATTGGGAAGCTGTATCAAATATGTTTGACGACCAAATTGGAGTTTCATTTGCATTTATTAAAGCTACCGAAGGCAGAACAGTGGATGATGATTACTTTGACTATAACTGGAAACAGTGTAAAAAACATAGTATTTTAAGAGGTGCTTATCATTTTTTTAGACCTCATTTAACTGCAGAAGAACAAGCAAATTTTTTCTTTAGTAAAGTTACCTTAGACAGAGAAGACTTACCACCAGTTTTAGATATTGAAATAAAAGGAAGTGCAAGTCCGGCAGTTTTAAAATCAAAAGTAAAACGTTGGTTAGTTTTAACAGAAAGACATTATGGAATTACGCCAATTATATATACCAATTATAGTTTTTATAAAAACTATTTTTCAGGTAAAGAATTTGAAAAATATCCGTTTTGGATTGCACATTACCAAACATTAGATTTAAACCAAAAAACTACTACTTGGAACTTTTGGCAACACAATGAAAAAGGTAAAGTAAATGGAATTAGAGGTGGCGTAGACTTTAACGTATTTAAAGGGAACTACGATGATTTATTAGGACTTTGTAAGAAATAAAAAAAAGCCATCAATTGAAAAATTGGTGGCTTTTTTTTTGAATACTATTTCTTTTCTTTGGAGGTAAATGCTGTATAACCAAATACAAATGCTCCTAAAACTAACATGATAACAACGAAAATTTTATCTTGTTTATACATGTCAAATGCAATGTAACCAATGGCACACCAAGCAATGGCAGTTTTTAAATATGCATTTCCATATTTACCCAAATTAAGTTTAGGCAACAAAAAATAAACAATTACTACTATTAGTAATATGAGCGATACAATTAGAATTAAGTTGGAAGGTAAAGTCATGTGTTTTTAGTTATAATAATCGTTTAGCCATTTTAAATATATTTGACTTCTTTGCGCTGCAAAATAATTGGCAGTAATTACAATGAGTGATTGAATAAACAACCCAATTCCTAAGCCTTGTAAAAACAAGGTATTGTTGAAAATAAAAAGGAATAAAATTGCGAGTGCAATTAAAATCAAGCATGTGTTTATCATTTTCTTCTGAAACAATATTTCTTTATGAATAAATGGTATTTCAATAGTTGCCATGGAAGCTTTATTTTCCCTCACAAATCCTTGAACCAATAAAAGATGAATTGGGGTGTTTTGAAATGTATTTATACCAAAATAAACTTGCAATATTCCTATAATAAATAGCGGTAAGGTTAATCCATTCGAAAAAATATTGTTTGCATTAAATACAAAATGTAAAGATAAAATGATAGCAATAAAACCAATAAATATAAACAATAAACCTTGCGCTTTTTGCGCTTTATAGAACTTCAATATCATGGGTAGTTTATAAGAAATTAGATTTGAAAATTTTTACTGCGATTGAAATCAATATGACTCCAAAAAACTTACGGATTAAACCAAGTCCTGCTTTTCCTAATATTCTTTCTAAAAAAGTAGTAGACTTTAAAACAGCATATACCAAAACCAAGTTTAGTAAAATGGCAATTAATATGTTCTGAAACTCATAAACCGCTTTCATGGAAATAATAGTAGTAAGCGTTCCTGAACCTGCTATAATTGGAAAAGCTATTGGAATAATACTTCCGTTAGAATCGTTTGGATCTTGCCTAAAAATATCAATTCCTAAAATCATTTCTAAGCCTAAAATAAAAATTACAATGGAACCTGCTACCGCAAAGGAAGGTAAATCAACACCAATAACATTTAATAATTTATCGCCAACTACCAGGAATAAAACCATTAAAGCTCCAGCTGCAAGAGTAGCTTTTCCACTATCTAAATGTTGCTGTTTGTTTTTAATAGTAATAATTAGCGGCAATGCTCCAACCACATCTATAATGGCAAAAAGCGTTAAACTAATGGTGGTGATATCGGAAAAGGAAAAAATCATAAGCACTTCATGATAAGTTGGCAAATATAAGTTTTGTTTACTTAAACTCCTTCCTAATTTATTAAAGAAGTTGATTGGCTAAATTTGCCAATTCACTTCTTTCACCTTTTTCTAAAGTAATATGTGCATACATTGGATTGTCTTTTACACGATCCATTAAATACGAAAGTCCATTTGACTGTGAATCCAAATAAGGAGTATCTATTTGATGAATATCGCCAGTAAAAACAATTTTGGTTCCCTCACCTGCCCTAGTAATAATGGTTCTTACTTCCAAAGGTGTTAAGTTTTGAGCTTCATCTATAATGAAAAGAATATTTGACAAACTTCTGCCTCTGATATATGCCAAAGCCGAAATCATGATTTTTTCATTGCTTACCATTTCAGTAATTTTTTGAAATTCTTTATCCGTTTCTTTCCACTGATTTTGTATCATTTTCAAATTATCCCAAAGCGGTTCCATGTATGGGTTAATTTTTGAATTGATATCACCAGGTAAAAAACCAATATCGCGATTATTTAAAGGAATAATTGGCCTTGCCAAATATATTTGTCTAAAATCGGAACGCTGTTGCAAAGCACCTGCTAGGGCAATTAAAGTTTTTCCCGTGCCCGCCATTCCTTGAATAGTTACCAAACTAACCTTTGGATTTAACACTGCATTCAATGCAAAGGCCTGTTCCGCATTTCGGGGTTTAATTCCATGTCCAGTTTGTTTATCTACCCTCATCAAACTTTCTGATTCTACATCATAATAACACAACACAGAATTTCTTTCATTTTTTAAAATAAAATAATGGTTTGCATTGGGTTTCTTTTTCATTACAAACTCATAATTGATAAATCCTTTTGCATAAATTTCATCTATTACACTCGATTTTACTTTTTCAATAATGGAATTTCCGCTGTATAAACCATCAATGTTTTTTATTTTACCAGTTTCATAATCTTCAGCATTTAAATTCAAAGATTTTGCCTTTAAACGAAGGTTCACATCTTTGGTAATTAGCACCACTTTGCAATCAGGATTTTCTTCCTTCATTACTGTTGCTGCATTGATAATTTTATGGTCAGCTTTGCGTTCACCAAATACTATTTGAGCATCAATTCCTTTGGGCTTTTCATTCATAATTACTTTAAACTTTCCACGCTTAGCACCATTGATTGGCATCCAATTTTGAATGGTATATTCACCCGAAAGTTGGTCTAGATACCTAATGAATTCGCGGGCTTCAAAGTTTATAGTGTCGTTTCCTTTTTTAAAATTATCCAACTCTTCCAACACTGTTATTGGAATGGCTACATTATGTTCTTGGAAGTTTTTAATGGCATTATGGTCAAACAAAATTACGGAAGTATCTAATACAAATATTTTCTTTTGAAGCACTTCTTTTTTTAAGGAAATTGTTTTTTTTATGGTTACAATTTTTTTAGTTGAAACTACCTTTTTTAATGCTACTTTTTTTGCTGCTTTTTTCGCTACAATTTTCTTTGCCATAATATATCGTTTGTTAGAAATGCTTTTATCAAAAATGAACCTAAAGAAATTATATTTATCAATAAACTTTTAAACACCTGTGAATTTAATAAATTTGAACTTTGAAATATTGATTCAATCAATCATTGTTCATTGAACGATTATGTTTGGTCAAATATTTTAAAGTAAATAAAAAACCTTGAATGAAATTACAATTAGATTATCCAGTAACACCATCCAAAAACCTAATCAATACTAGCAGTTCCATTATTTCAATTGGTTCATGTTTTGCCGAAAATATTGCTCAGAAATTAATAACATATCAGTTTAAAACATTGCTAAATCCGAATGGAATTGTGTTTAATCCACATGCCATTATTTCCCAATTAAATCAATATTTGGTTAACAATAAAATAACAGCAAACGATTTAATTCTAAATGATGGTTTATGGCATAGCTTGCTTCACCATGGAAGTTTTTCGGGAGCCGATAAAGAACAAGTCATTGAACAAATAAATCAATCAACTTTATTAGCACACGAAACTTTAAAAAATGCTGATTATTTAATGGTAACCTTTGGTTCTGCTTGGGTTTACCAATATTTACCCACAAAAGAATTCGTTTCAAATAATCATAAATTAGATGGCAAATTATTTGAAAAATCATTGTTGAATGCAGCCGATTTAAAAGCTGAATTTGATTTATTTTATCAGAAACTAAAACTATTAAATCCAAAAATTAAACTTATTTTTACGGTTAGTCCTGTTCGTTATATTCGCGATGGATTATATGAAAACAATGTAAGTAAAGCCATTTTGCATCAGTTAGTTTATAATATTGTAATGCAACACCATTCAGATTGTTATTATTTTCCTGCTTATGAAATAGTAATAGATGAGCTGCGTGACTACCGTTTTTATAAGCAAGATTTGGTTCATCCGAACCACTTAGCCATTGATTATGTTTGGCAAAATTTTGTGGATGCTTGCATGGATGAAAACACAAAAAAATTTATTGTTGATTTTGAAAAATATTTATTGTTAGTAAACCACAAGCCTTTACATACCGAAAGTTTAAGTTATCAAAAATATTTAGACCAAATAGTTAATTTGCAACAGCAACTTAATAAAAAATATTCATTTATAAATTTAAAATAAAATATGTTAAAAGACATCATAGAACCAGCATTTGATGGCGTGGGCGTGGCAGTAATTCATGAAGAAGGTGATGAAAATGAAATGGTTTGGAATGTATATTTAATTAACTTTAACAATGCTTTGATCGATGGCGTTTTGATAAGCAGTAAAGGTTATGGAACAATCAATAATGAGGAAGTAAAAACCAGTGTTTTGCGCCACATGTTAAATGAAATTGATGCATTAGATTATGGAAAAATAGAACCTTTGCACGAAGATTTAATTACCCTCAATAATGAGTATTGGGTTAGTTTTTACCTAGATGGAAAAATATATGACCGCAAGTTTGTGTTTGTAGAAAACACCATTGATAAAAATCGCTTAGCTCACATTAATGTGATAGATAAAAAAGGTATTTTGATTATGTAAAAAAAAATGCGGAATGCGGAATGACAAAAGTGCGAAGTGTTGAGGTGTTTAAGTTTTGAAGGTCTTATTGCTTATTGCATATTGCTTCACGCCCTGCGTGACAAGTATTGCTAATTGCTTCCTTCGACAAGCTCAGGATGACCTATTTCCTATTGCTTATTTCAATCCTTCAAATAATTTTTCTAGCTTTTGCTTTGCAATAATTTTTTGTCCTTGTTCGCCTTCGGCAATGATTCTGTTGCCAACTTTGGCAATAAATGAGCATATAATTTCGTTTTTCTGAATACTTTTAACGGTAGCAATAAATTCAACATTGGAACCTACCAAAGCAGGACTTTCATGGTTAATATTTAAAAATGTACCAATTCCTTCTTCCTGATCTTCTTTCATTTCCAATACAAATAATCGGCAAGCCCATTCTGCATCTCTTCCTAAGGCAAACGTAGCGTAAACTGGATGAACCAATCCGCTATTAAACAAAGCACAGTCGGCTTGTTCCACAATTTTACTAAAACATTTTTGGCTGCCTATTTCAAACAAATCAACGATCATTCGGGATTAATTGTATCATCAAGGTAAGTAATAATATTTTTCTTTTTAGCTAAATAAGCACTTTGTTTTCTATAATGTTCATTTGCCATATCGAGTGCTACATTCAGCTCGTAACCAAGTAATAATATAAAAGTATTGATATAAATAAGCATCATTATTACTATTAAAACACCAATTGAACCATACACTTTATTATATGCGTTAAAATGATTTACATAAAAAGAAAAACCTGTGGTAGTAATTAATATAATGGCACAACTAAATAAAGCACCAACAGAAAAGAATTTCCATTTCCTGGCTTTTGCGGGAGCATAATAAAAAATAGCAGAAACAATACTTAAGCATATTCCAGCAGCTACCAAATAATTTAAGGATTGCAGCTCAAACATTACAATGCCGCAACACAAACATTCGCTTCAACCAGCTGTATACCTTGACACCGTCGTCGTAGGAGAGATCTTATGGTCAAGGTCTGGCTCGCCACTGGCACCGTCGGTGGACATGGCGGATGCTCCGAGTATGCACAACATGCCGCATTGACGCAAATCGACGAACCGGCAAACCTGCCGAACCGATGGAGTCAAGAGTCGGTGAGTATGAATGTGGCGATGGTGA
>CAIUQQ010000032.1 GCA_903901345.1 uncultured Bacteroidota bacterium
ACACTTATTTTTGTTATTCAGATGTTATAAACATTATCTCTAATAAGTTAAACTATGGCAATATTTAAAAGTACTAAAAATCAGGAATTTAACCCTCAAGAAATAAATATAATAAATGCAGGAACTAGCATTATTGGTGATTTAAATTCGGAAGGTGATTTACGTATTGATGGAATTGTAAAAGGTTCTATTATAGTAAAAACCAAACTGGTTTTAGGTCCAAGCAGCAAAGTAGATGGAAATGTAAAAGCAGCAAATTGTGATGTACAAGGCACTGTAAATGGCAATATTTTTATTGAAGATTTATTGACAGTTAAAGCAACTGCTAAAATTATTGGTGATATTAAATCACAAAAATTAGTGATTGAATCAGGAGCAGAATTTAACGGAAATAGCCAAATGGGAGTTAGTAAATCGTCTAATATTGTTCAAAAACAACCTAATCCTTTAAATGTAAAAGCTGCTGTTATTGCTTAAAAAATTATCAACTTAAAATATAAAAAATTACATAAAAAGACGTAGCGATTACGTCTTTTTTTATTCAAATTATGCAATTATTTTTCCATCAAAATCTTGATAATATTTCAGTAGAACTTCCTGAAGATGAATCGAAACATTGTGTGAGGGTGTTAAGAAAAAAAATAGGCGATGAAATCATTTTAATTGATGGAAAAGGGAATAAAGCTATTTGTAAAATTACTGATGATAATCCTAAAAAATGCAAATTAGAAATAGTTGAAAAGGTTCATTTTGCTGCCAAGGCAATCGGTTTGCACATTGCAATAGCACCCACTAAAAACTTTGATAGAATGGATTGGATGCTGGAAAAATGTACTGAAATTGGGGTAAATGAAATTTCATTTATTGAAACCGAAAACTCGGAACGAAACAAAATAAATATGGAACGTTGCGAGAAAATTTTAATCCAATCTATTAAACAAAGTAAGCAATATTGGTTACCTAAATTGAACAATATTATTTCTTTCAAGCAATTTATTTCAAATCAAAAAACAACTGATTTAAACTGTATGTTGGCTTGGTGTAATGAACACACTAAAACTATTAACGAAGCCATTGATTTTAAAAAATCAACTTTGTTACTAATTGGACCTGAAGGCGATTTTACAGACTTGGAAGCTAAATTGGCCTTAGAGAATAATTTCAAAACAATATCACTTGGACAAAACATTTTAAGAACAGAAACTGCTGCAGTTTATGCTGCTGCAGTTATCAATAATCTGATTAATTAATGAAAAATATTTTATTCGTTTTATTATCATTATTCTTATTAAATGCCAATGCTCAAAATGATTCTTCATTTTACAACAAGCAGTACAATTTCAAAAGCTATATTATTCCAGCTGTTTTTGTTGTTTATGGCCTATCGAGTTTTAACGATAATGGATTGCCAAGTAGCATGGCTGTAAGGAAATATAGAAATGAAAATTTTAGTAATTTCGAAAATTCAGCCGATGATTATATTGTATATGCTCCAGGTTTATTAATGCTTGGCCTCGATTTATTTCATGTAAAAAGTACCAGTAATTTTGCCAATCAAGCGGCATTAACTGGTAAAAGTGTAATATTAAGTTTGGCAGTGGTAAATATTTTAAAATACAGCACGCAAGTAATGCGTCCTGACAATACTTCCGAAAACTCTTTCCCAAGCGGCCACACCGCTTTTGCTTTTACTTTAGCAGAGGTTTTACATCAAGAATTTAAAGACAAACCTTTGGTTTTTATTACAGGTTACACCATTGCAACTACTGTAGGTGCCATGCGAATATTAAATAACCGTCATTGGTTTACCGATGTAATGGTTGGAGCAGGAATTGGAATGGCAGTAACCAAATTGGTTTACGCCACACATCAATACAAATGGAAGATGAACAACAAAGGTTTTTTGCCCATTATTGGAACAAATCAAGCCGGATTTATTTATAATTTTTAGTTGTTTCGTGAATGCTTGTCATGGTGAGCTTGTCGAACCATTTTCCCGCGGATTTCGCAGATTTTCGCAGAATAACAATTTAAAAAGGGCGTCATTCAGTAGGAATCTGTCTTGTTTAGAAAACAACTCGAAATTATTAATGAAAGTTTATTCGTCAAAAATATGTTCAAATCGACTGAGTTTATATTTTTGAAAAGTTGTTTTTTATTAAATAAAACATAAATTCTATTATTGCTAAAGCAAAGTTAAGTTTGAAATAATTATTACTATAAAAACACTAAATGGAAAATAAAGACAAATATGGAAGAAGTTTTTTATTTGATTTAATTGTTGAAGGCAACTTAATTAAAGTAGAAAAGTACTTAAAAATTGCTAATGAAATTAATTTAAAAGATAAAAATGGAAAGACTCCATTGCACCTTGCTTGCATTCATTCCATGTATGAAATTACAAAGTTTTTAATTTCTAAGAATGCAGACCTAAATATAAAGGACAATAACGGAAACACTCCATTATTTGATGCTGTTTTCAATTCAAATGGAGATGTAAAAATAATAACTATTTTAGTTGAAAATGGTGCCAATCCATTACTAGAAAATAATTATGGTATTAGTCCTTTGAAACTTTCAAAAACAATTTCAAACTTTGATGTTAGTTTTTTATTCAATTAATTAAACATCCGTTTCATTCAAAAACAACACACTGTTTTCAATGTCATCGTGCAAGAATCTATCTTTGGTTACAAATGGAACTAATTTGCGGTAAGCAGCTATATATGTTTCAATTTTTGAAGCACTTTTTAACGGTCGTCTGAACTCCAAAGCTTGGCTAGCATTTAATAATTCAATGGCCACAATGCGCTCTAAATTTTTAACAACTCGCAAACATTTTGTAGCCGCATTTGCACCCATACTTACATGGTCTTCTTGCCCGTTACTACTTACTATAGAATCAACCGAAGCAGGTGTGCATAATTGTTTATTTTGACTAACAATACTTGCCGCAGTGTATTGAGGAATCATAAAGCCTGAATTTAAGCCAGGATTACTTACCAAAAATGCAGGTAAATTCCTTTGTCCAGATATTAATTGATACGTTCTGCGTTCCGAAATACTACCTAATTCAGCCAAAGCAATGGCTAAAAAATCTAAATGAATAGCCAATGTTTGTCCATGAAAATTACCACCCGAAAGAATTAAATCTTCATCTGCAAAAACATTTGGATTGTCAGTAACCGCATTTATTTCGGTCGTGAAAATTTTATTGATATGTTCTATTGCATCTTTACTTGCACCATGAACTTGCGGAATACATCTGAATGCATACTGATCTTGAACTTGTACTTTATGTTGCTTTGCAATTTCAGAATCGGCTAAATTCTCCAATATTTTTTTAGCTGTTGCTATTTGTCCTTTATGTGGACGAACATCATGCAATAAATGATGAAAAGGCTCTAGCCTACAGTCAAAAGCATCGATTGAAATGCTTGCAATAAAATCAGTTTTAGTTAAAAGTTGGTTCGCTTTTATTAAACAATAAACGCCATAAGCACTCATAAATTGGGTGCCATTTATTAACGCCAAACCTTCTTTACTTTTTAAAGTAATTGGTTTTAAGTTTTGTTGTTCCAGGATTAATTTCGAATTTCGAATTTCGAATTTCGAGTTTTGAAGTATGTAAACATTTCCCTCTCCAATAAGTGGTAAACTTAAGTGAGCTAACGGAGCTAAATCGCCACTAGCGCCTAATGAACCTAATTCAAAAACTACTGGTAAAATATTGTTATTAAAGAAATAAATTAACCGTTCTACAGTGTCTAATTGCGCAGCAGAATGGCCATACGACAATGATTGAACTTTTAACAACAACATGATTTTGATGATTTCATGTGGCACTAAATCACCCGTTCCACAAGCATGACTAAGTAATAAATTTTCTTGCAATTGTACCAAGTTTTCATTACTTATTTTGGTGCTATGCAATGAACCAAAACCGGTATTGATACCATAAATTGGTTGGTCGTTATTGGCTAATTTTTCATCTAAATAAGTTCTGCATTTTACAATGCGTGCTTTGGCATCATCACTTAATTTTATTTGCTTATTATTAGCAATAATATTTTGAATTTCTTCAATGGTTATTTGGGTAGTTATTTCGTACATGCTTTTTTGCTTCTGGCTTCTGGCAACTAGCTTTTAGCCTTATATATTTATAAATCTTTGTAATCTTCTAATCTTGTAATCTTTCAATTATTACCTCAATGGTCAATTCCTCTTGAAATCCAGTTTCAAGGTTCTTCAGTTTTAAAGGTTCGTTTTCTGTATAAAGAAGTGCGTATGCAATATTTTTGCTATTGGCATATTTTATGGGCTTTTCTAAAGGTTTTTTTACATTTATTTTTTCAGAGTAAATTTCCGATGCAATTCCCTTGTTTCTTAGTTTACTCAATAATTGTAATACTGTTGCTAATTCTATGTTTTCAATAGAATCATTGGCACAAATTAACACTTTGCTACTTCCTTGCGATAATGTTTCAGGAAACAATTTCAACTCTTCAATTACATCGTAAATTCGGTCTAATCCAAACGATATTCCAACACCCGAAACGCCATCTAATCCAAAATTTCCTGTTAAGTTATCATACCTTCCGCCACCGCCAATGCTGCTTCTTAGAGAACCTTTAATGGCTATCACTTCAAAAATACAACCCGTGTAATACGATAAACCTCGTGCTAATGAGAAGTCGGTTTTAAGGTTTCCCGATACTTCGGGAGTTTGATTGGTGGATGAGTTGATTTGTTTAAAAATAAAACTCAATTCATCAATTCCAATTAAACCTTCGGTTGAGTTTTGTAATTTTATATTTAAAGTGGCTAGCATTTCTGCCTCGGTTCCTTGAATGGTAATGATATCAAAAAGAGTAGCAATTTCTATTTCTGTAAAATTAAGTGATGTTAACTCTTTACTTACTCCATCTTTGCCTATTTTATCAAGTTTATCTATTGCTACCGCAATGGTATTAAGGTGTTCAATTCCTTTTACAACTTCTGCTATTCCTGCTAATATTTTTCTGTTATTTATTTTTATTTCTACAGCTATTCCCAAACACTTAAACACTTCGTTATAAATGTTTATCAAATCTAGTTCGTGTAACAAACTATCGCTTCCAACCACATCGGCATCGCATTGCCAAAACTCGCGGTAACGTCCTTTTTGTGGTCTGTCAGCTCGCCAAACAGGTTGCATTTGATAGCGTTTAAAAGGAAACGTAATTTCATTTCTATTCATTACCACGTAACGCGCAAATGGTACGGTTAAATCGTAACGAAGGCCTTTTTCGGATGCTTTTCGCATCAATTTAGTTACATCATCAGCAATTCTTTCAGGACTTGATTTCGTTTCAATTATAATATTTTCAAGAGTTTTTGAAGATTGTTGATGAACCAACTCATTTCTTATTTGTGGTTGTTGCGATTTTGCTTTTTCTTGAATTTCTTTTTTTAAAATATTCTTTTCATTTTCCTTCGCTTGGGATAAAATTAATTCAATATCTTCAAGTGTAAAATCTTTAAACGCATCACCACTATTCAGTACTTTAAAAAGCAGCTTATCGCCTTCATCGCCATACTTTCCAGTAAGCGTGCTTAGGTTTTCCATAGTGGGAGTTTCTATAGGCATAAAGCCATATTTTATAAAAACTTTTTCAATGGTATTTAAAATATATTTTCGTTTGGCTACTTCCTGTGGCCCAAAATCGCGGGTACCTTTTGGAATGCTTGGTTTTTCTTTTGCCATAATTATTTGCTACAAAGTAAAGCTACTCAAAGCATGATTGCAAACTACAATAAATTTTGGATTTTGAATTTTGGATTTTTAATAATGAATGATAAAGTTTGAAGTGTGAATGATGAAGTCCCGTTACATCGGAAAAGTATGAATGCAATTTTTTTGTAATTCCATTGCAAAGCAAAAAAAATTAGCTGTGATTTATATAAATTGCGGCACTTTATGAGAAAGAATATATTAAATTTACTGCTGTTATTTTTCATTGGAATCAATGCCAAATCACAAACTATAAAAATATTATTTGATGCTACTAAAGCCGAAACTGCTAGCAATGCCGATTGGGTAATAGATGAAGATTTAAATAACATGACCTGGAATCCGAATGCAACTACTGGAAGTGGAAGCGAAGGAAATGCGCAAAGAATTCCAAGTCCATCCCAATCAAATATTACATCAACAACATTAGAAGGTTATTGGAAAGGCGCCCTTTCTGCTTGGGGCATTGACTGTGTAAAACGTGGTTATATAGTGGAAACACTTCCTTATAATGGCGCTATAACTTATGGAAACACCAGTAATTTACAAGACTTAGCAAACTACAAAGTATTTATAATAGTAGAACCAAATATTCTTTTTTCCGCTGCCGAAAAAACAGCAATCATTAATTTTGTAAAAAATGGGGGAGGCTTATTTATTGTTTCCGACCATGCTAATTCCGACAGAAATAACGATGGAAAAGATTCGCCTCAAATTTTAAATGACTTAATAAAAAACAATTCTGTTCAAACTTTTCCTTTTGGTTTTGTGTTCGATTCATTAAGTATTTCGCCCAATACTACCAATATTCCATTTTTACCAACCGATAGTATTTTAAATGGTCCAATGGGAAATGTGAGTCAGGCTTTATGGGCTAGTGGAACTACCATGACATTAAATCCTACTGCTAATTCAAGTGTAAAAGGAGTGGTTTATACGCCTGGTTCGCCTTTTGAAAATACGGGGGTAATGGTGGCTTATGCGCGTTTTGGAAAAGGAAAAGTGGTTGGTTTTGGCGATAGTTCGCCTTGCGATGATGGAACTGGCGATACTGGTGATGCGCTTTATGATGGTTGGATTACAGATGCCAACGGAAATCATGAACGATTAATTATGAATGCTACCATTTGGTTAACCATTAAAGACACCATTATTCCAACTGTAATTCCTGATTTAACCATTGATTCTATTTTGTATCCCCAAGCATTTATTAGAGGCGAGAACCAAATAGCTGTGAAAATTAAAAATGTTGGAAACACTTATATCGATACTGCTTTTATTACTTATAAAATTAATAATAACACGCCTGTTACTGCTCAATTAACCAATTTAAATATTGCTCCGCAAAATAGTAATTTTTATTCTTTTACTACACCTTTAACTATTACTACCGGTGGAATTTATAAACTTTGTGTTTGGATAAAAACCAATGGTGACAAAGGATTTGCAAACGATACTTTATGTAAAGTTTATAATTTACCCATGATAACCGACATGTTAATTGATTCTATTACTGCACCAATTAAATTTGTAAAAGGACTGAATAATATTAGCATAAATGTTAGAAATAATGGAGAAACCTTAATCAATAAATATACCGTAAGTTATAAATTACTAGAACAATTTATAGCTCCTGTTACCGATGAAGTTACCTTGATAAATTTGCCTGCTGGTTCAACAGGAAGTAAATCTTTTCCAACTCAATTAAATATAGAACAAGCAGGAAATTACAATATTTGTGTTTGGATAGATTCTGTAAATGGTATTGCAGATAATAATAAAAATAATGATTCACTATGTTATCAATTTACAATTGAAAAAACTGCTGTAAACAAAATAAATTTAAACAATGAAATACAATTATTCCCAAATCCAAGTAATCAAAATTTGCTTTATATCACTTCGCTCAATGAAGAAATATATCAGGTAACTATTTATGATTTAAAAGGAAGCATTGTTTTATTAGAAAATAATTTAAAATCGAAATTAGGAGCTAATAAAAACATTTTGCTTCAAACCAGTAAAATCAACGATGGAATTTATTTTGTAAATATTCAAACAGAAAGCGGAATGACCGTTAAAAAATGGATAAAACAATAATTATTTTGTTCCAATTTGGTTTGATATTCCTAATTTATTCTAATTTGCGATTTTATTGGCAACAGATTCTAAAAAACACAATATAATATGGATTTTAAAGTAAGAACATTAGCAGAAGTAACCGCCTCAGGACAAGAAGTTGAAGTGCTTTTTTGGGTAGGTTGTGCAGGAAGTTTTGATGAGCGCGCTCAAAAAATAACCAAAGCCGTTGCTAAATTATTACACCATGCAAATATTAATTTTGCCATATTAGGAACTGAAGAAGCTTGTACTGGCGACCCTGCTAAACGTGCTGGAAACGAGTTTTTGTTTCAAATGTTGGCCATGCAAAACATTACTACCATGAATGCATATGGAGTAAAAAAAATTGTTACTGCTTGTCCGCATTGCTTTAATACTTTAAAGAATGAATACCCTCAATTAGGTGGAATGTACAATGTAGTACATCACACTGAATTAATAAATGAACTGTTAGAAGCAGGTAAATTAAGCATTACCGGTGGAGCATTTAAAGGCAAACGCATTACTTACCACGATAGTTGTTATCTTGGCCGTGCCAATAATATATATGAAGCACCTCGCCAAATTATAGAACGATTGGATGTAGAATTGGTAGAAATGAAACGTGCCAAAGCAAATGGATTATGTTGCGGTGCTGGTGGTGCTCAAATGTTCAAAGAAGCCGAAACAGGTATCAAAGAAGTGAATGTGGAACGTGCCGATGACATGCTTGAAACCAAAGCAAATATTGTAGCTGCTGCTTGTCCGTTTTGCATGACCATGCTCCGCGATGGTATTAAACACAATAACAAAGAAGAAGAAGTTCAAGTATTGGATGTAGCTGAATTAATAGCTAACGCAATGGATTTGTAGTTTCTTACAATATTTCTAAAACCTTTTCAGTAGGACGGCCAATAACAGCTTTATTGCCATTTATAATAATGGGTCTTTCAATCAAAATTGGATTGTCAACAATTATCTGAATCCATTCAGCATTGGTTAATGTTTTATCTTTAAAGTTTTCTTTATAAACAGCTTCACCTTTTCTTATTAAGTCGATAGGAGCCATATTTAGTTTTCTTAAAATGGATTCTAATTCTTTAGTTGTTGGTGGGTTTTTAAGGTAATCTACTACTTTGAATTCAACATTTTTTTCGGTTAAAATAGCCAAAGCATCACGGCTTTTACCGCAACGGTTATTGTGGTATATTGTTATCATATTATCTTTAATTATTGGCGTGGTACCGCACCAATCACAGTTAGAAAAATTTTCTAAAAATCCTTTTCCTTCACATTTCGGACATACATAACCACAGGTTGACATTGGACGAATATAGTTTTTTGAAAATAAAAAACGAGACCCCCTTTCGGAGACCTCGCTTAGTATATGAAACAAATATACACCTTTACCCCAAAGTGTAATACAATCTATAACGATGTATTGGGTGTTTTGTTTGCTCTTTTTGGAAAAAACTTTAATTTAATTGATTCTGAGAGTAATAACATTACAGGCACCAAAATTAAAGTCAATAAAGTGGCAAATAATAATCCAAAAATCATAGTCCATGATAAAGGACCCCAGAAAGCTACACTATCGCCACCAAAGTAAATATGTGGATTTCCTTCAGAGAATAAAGTTACAAAATCAACGTTTAAGCCAATTGCCAAAGGTATTAAACCTAACATAGTAGCAGTAGCAGTTAATATAACTGGAGTCATACGTGTTTTTCCAGCTTCTATAATTGCTTCTTTCAATTCCATTCCTTCCTCTAAAAGTAAGTCGGTAAATTCTACTAATAGAATTCCGTTTCTTACCACAATTCCGGCCAGCGCTACCACTCCAACACCTGTCATTAGTATTGATATATCCATTTTAAATATAGAAAATCCTAATAACACGCCAATGATACTTAATACTATTTCACTTAAAATAATAACAGGTTTTGATATAGAGTTAAACTGAGTTACCAAAATCAAAAAGATTAAACCTAAAGCAATTAACATGGCCTTTCCAAGGAAAGCACCCGTTTCTTTTTGTTGTTCTTGTTCACCCGTCATGTCGGTAGTTACAGTATTTGGTAATTCATATTTAGCAACCGCTTTTTTTACCTGTTCCACAACTTCATTGGCATTATAACCAGAGAGTACGTTAGAACCAAGTGATACAATGCGTTTTTGGTTTTTACGTTTGATACCACCATAAGTTTGGCTGTATTTTAACTTAGCAACCGATGACAAAGGAACAGAACGTAACTGTCCACCCATATTCATATCGCGGTAAGTAATTTTCAAATTCATTAATGCATCAATGTTATTTCTTTGGTCAAATTTGTAACGCACTTGAATAGGATAATCATCTTTAGCATCTTTAAATTTAGAAACTTCCAAACCAAATATTGCACCACGTAAAGCCTGTCCAATTTGAGCTGAAGAAATTCCTTCTCTATTTGCACGCTCCCTGTCTACTTCTATTAATATTTCAGGTTTGTTAGTTACCAAATCTGATTTTAACTCTTCCACGCCAGGAATTTGCAACGAATCTAAATAATGTTTCAAGCCTTTAGAAACTGATGTTAACTCATCAAACTCTTCCCCTATAATTTCAATGTTGACAGGTTTTCCTGTTGGCGGTCCACCTTTTTCTTGTTCTACAGTAATCAATACACCGGGTATATCTTTTACTACTTTTCTTATTCTATCTAAGTAAGGTAAAGTTTTTTCACCATTACGTTTACCAAATTCAACAAATGCAACTGTTACTTTTCCTAAATTAGATTTAGCACCTGCTTCAAATTGAGTAGGATCACCTGCACCGATAGCTACATTTGATATTACCGATTCTACTATTTTATTGCTATCACCAATTTCTTTGTAAATTCTTTCTTCTACTAGTTTTGTAATTGAATCTGTTACAATTTGATCAGTTCCAACTGGCATTTCAATATATGTGTAAACAAAATTTGGAGATGCTTGAGGGAAGAAAACAACTTTTGGAGACCTTACTTTTACTAAAAATATACTAAAGAATAATAAACCAATTGTTCCTACTAATAAAAAGATTGGTCTGCTTCCTTTTAAACACCAAGTAATTAATTTTCTGTAACCTTCTTGCACACTTGGCCAAGTTTTGTTTTGGAAATTTTCAATGTATTTATACATTACAAATCTGTTTAAGCAATATAAACCGTATATTACTACTACAAAATTCCCTAATCCAAAGTTTCCTGTTAAATAAATGAGTAAAGCTATTACACCAAAAACAATTGATGTAATCATAAATCCTTTTTTGTTTTTACGTTGCGCTTCTTCTTCTTCATGAGTTTTCATAAAGCCAACAGCAAATACTGGATTAATAATATATGCCACTACCAAAGATGCTAATAAAGTAATGATTAAAGTTACGGGTAAAAAAAACATAAATTTACCAATTGTTCCTTGCCAAAATGCTAAAGGAATAAATGGAGCTAACGTAGTTAATGTACCTGATAATACAGGAACAAAAACTTCGCCTGCCGCTAGTTTGGCGGCCTTTTTTATGGGTACTTTCCCGTTTTCAAATATTCGATGGGTATTTTCTACCACTACAATTGCATCATCTACCACTATTCCTAAGGCAAGTAAAAATGCAAATAATACAATCATGTTTAAGGTAAAACCAATGGCAGGTAAAAACAAAAATGCAATGGCCATAGATAAAGGAACCGACATAGCAACAAAAAGAGCATTGGTAGCTCCCATAAAAAACATAAGGATTATTGTTACCAATATAAATCCAATTACAATGGTGTTTATTAAGTCGTGTAATGTAGTTCGCGTTTTGTCAGATTGATCGCCAGTAATAGTAATTTTAAGGCCTTCAGGGAAATGAGCTTTTTTCATTTCCTCATTTATCTTTCTTATTTTATCACTTGCATCAATTAAGTTTTGACCACTTTTTTTTACAATATTTAAAGTTATAACATTTTTATGTTCCAAACGAGCAAAACTTTCTTGTTCCTTAAAACCATCTTTTACTTCAGCAATATCGCGCAAATAAACAATGGCCCCACTAGCAGAACGAATGGCTAAATCACCGATTTTTCTTGCATCTACATATTGGCCAACTACATTTATTTCACGTAATAATCCATCCATTTTAACAGAACCACCGCTTATAGTTACGTTTTCGTTTCCAATGGCGTTCATTACATCATACATAGCCACGTCAGCTATTTGCATTTTGTACATATCAAGGTTTACTTGAACCTCTCTGTCTAACGCTCCAACAATATCGGCACGGG
>CAIUQQ010000033.1 GCA_903901345.1 uncultured Bacteroidota bacterium
ATGGGACTGCAGTTGTAACTTCTGTTTTTGCTATAGTATCTTTTTTTGCTTCTGAAGCAATATTTGTTGAAGTATCCGTTGTTGAAATTACATTTTCAGTATTTTTAACATCCGTATTGTTTTCAATTATAGTTTCATTGGAAGCTGTAATTTTTAAATTTTTTACTTCATATTCTTGTTCATAAGGCGGCATGCACATACCAGTAACTTCTGAACATTCTTGAAAATAAAGTGCTACTTTTATTTTTGGATTTATCGATAATATTTTAACTTTTTGAATAAACTTGGCAGTTCCTTTCATGGTGCTTACTGTTCCCGGCCAAACTTCTTCATAATGTTTATGGCTTCCTATTGGTATAGTTTTGCCCACTAATTGGTATGATTTGTCTTTAGCCCAAGTAAATTCGGCAGTAATTGGACCTAAATTTGGATCCATATCGTTGCTATACATATACCAATCTTTTTCAATTACACTGGTTAAAACTATGTCTATTTCATCGCCAATATTTGCTGCTGTTTTACTGCTTGTTAATTTCCAAACAGGCACATTTTTTAATTGAGCAAATAAATTAGAAAAGGCAAAACTAAAAAGTATGGTTACTAAAAATATTAATTTTTTTTTGGTTTGAATCATGATTTTATAATAAAAATGTGCATGGCAAATGTAAAAGTATTTAGCAAAAAATGATGTAACAAATATTACATAATATGTAATAGCAATTAGAATTCATAAAAAAACCCTGATTTTAATTGAAAAATCAGGGTTTAAGTATCTAAATATAAATTATTTTTGAGGTGCAACTTGTCTTGGAGGAGCAATTGGAGCATCTACTAAACCAAGTTTCTTTTTAACAGCTGGAGTAATATTATCACCTTCTGGTTTGTATAACATTCCTGCAGAGTTAGCATCAAAAATGTAAGAATAACCCACTTCTTTTGCTACTTGTGCAATTGCATTTTTAGCTTTTTCAACGATTGGTTTTAACAAATCAGCTTCTTTTTTTCTGCTTTCTTCTTGTGCTGATTGTTGAAATTCTTGAATACGTTCTTGTAATTGGCGTAATTCTTTTTCTTTAAACTCACGCATGGTTGCGGTAGTTGTGTTTGCCGATTTATCAAAATCTTCGTATTTAGTTTTGAATTCAGCTTGTAATTTTCCTAAATCTTCTTCTAATTGTTTTTGGTATTTTTCCATATCAGTATTGGCTTTTTTGTACTCAGGCATTGCCACCATTACTTCTTGTAAATCTACGTAACCTAGTTTTTGAGCATTTGCTACAAATACTCCACCGCAAAGCGCAAATACCATTGCCAATGCTACTTTTCTAATGATTCTCTTCATTTTGTTTATTTGTTTTTGTTTATATATTATTTGATTTAAAATTATTTTTGAGGTGCTGGATTTTCTGGTTTTAATTGGTTTTTACTACTTTTATCAATTGCTATGCCAAGTTCTGCTAACACTTCATTACTCATGTCGTATTTTGAATTGGTGTAAAGCATTACTACTTCACCACCTTTTGCAAATATAAAATCATAAGCCCTTGCTTTTGCAGTTTTTTGAATGGCATTATACACTTTATCTTGAATTGGTTTTACTAGCTCTTGACGTTTTTTAAATAATTCACCTTCAAAACCGAACTTTTTATTTCTAAAATCGCGTAAATCATTTTGCTTAGTTTTTAATTCTTCAGCACGCTTTTTCTTCATTTCATCACTCATCAAAATTTGCTCCGCATTGAATTCCTTTTCTGCTTTTTCCAATTCAAGCATTTTTTGCTCCATTTCCTTTTGCCAATCTTCACTCATGGCATCTAACTGTTTTTGTGCCGATCTATATTCTGGCATCAAATCTAAAATATATTCAGTATCAACATATGCAAATTTTTGTGCAATTGATTTATTGGCAAATAATGCCATGAATATTACAAATAAAATTATTATTTTTTTCATGATTACTAAAACTTGTTTTATTGGTTTTTAGTTTAAATATTTAAAACTGTTGACCTATTAAAAAATGAAAATTACCACCATTTACACCTGGTCTTAATGGAATATCATCTATTCCCCATCCGTAATCCAAACCAATCATTCCAAACATTGGAAGGAAAATTCTTACTCCCATTCCGTAACTTCTGTATAATTTAAATGGATTAAAATCTCTAAAATCTAATTGCGCATTTCCTGCTTCAGCAAAAACCAAAGGAAACACAGTAGCTTGAGGATTTAATGAAATTGGATAACGTAATTCCATGGTAAATCTGTTATAAACAGTTGCACCTTTAGGCTGAATAACATTAGTATTTGGGTCAGTATATAATGGTGTTAAAGTATTGTCTTGATATCCACGTAAAGCCACTAATTCTCTACCATCTAAGTTAAATCCTGTTAAACCAGCACCACCCACCCAAAAGCGTTCAAATGGAGTAATTGCTAAAGCATTATTATACCTTCCAATAGCGCCAAAATTTACACGGGTCATAAATACTAAATCTCCAAAAATTCTATTAAAAAATGTGGCATCAAATTTCCATTTATGAAACTCTAACCATCTTAAATTAGTTGAAGTCAGTGACTCCTTATCAAATATTAATGAATAAGGCGGAGTGAGCTGTAACGACAATGAAATATTAGAACCTGTTCTTGGGTAAATAACTTGATCGGTTGAATTACGACTCAGCACCATTTTAAAACTAACGTTATTAGAAACACCCGCGCCAATAGATGAAATATATGGTTGAGGAGGAGTTGTGCCAACGCTATCGCTATATTTATGATTGTATTGCTGAAAACTACCCGAATACGACAATACAAAATAATCATCAGGCCATTTTAAACGTTTTCCAATTCCAACAGTTAAACCTGAAGTAAATAAACCTGTACTTCTGGCATCTTCACTTGCATATCCATTTGTTTGGCGAGAATGAAATATAGAAACACTTAAAGCATTTGGTCGTTTTCCTCCTAACCAAGGTTCACTAAATGAAGCAGAATAAGATTGATAATATGTTCCGTTAGTTTGCGCTCTTAATGAAATTCTTTGACCATCGCCACTTGGAATTGGATTCCAAGCACTTGATCTTGTTACTTTTCTTGCCGAAAAATTATTAATAGTTAAACCTAAAGTTCCAATAATCATTCCTGCACCCCAACCTCCCGACAATTCAATTTGATCGTTTGCGCGTTCTTCTACTTTATATTCAATATCTACGGTTCCAGTTGCTGGATTTGGAACAGGATTTACACCCAAAGCTTCTGGGTTAAAATAACCAATTTGGCTTAATTCGCGTAAACTTCTAGTAATATCACTACGGCTAAATAACTGACCTGGTTTTGTTCTTAACTCACGTAAAATAACATGGTCGCTGGTTTTAGTATTACCTTTAACAGTAACTTTATTTATTCTTGCTTGTTCACCTTCACTGATTCTAATTTCTAAATCAATGCTGTCATTTTCAATTAAAACTTCCACTGGTTCTATTCTAAAAAACAAATAACCATCATCCATATAAAGCGTGCTAATATCTAAACCTTGCTGACTCATATTTAAGCGTTGGTCAAGCAATGTTTGGTCATAAATATCACCTCTATTTATATTTAAAATTCTCGTCAAATCTTCATCTTTGTATTTTGAATTTCCAATAAATTTGATGTTTCTAAAATAGTATTTCAAACCTTCATTGATCACTATTTTGATATTTACATTTTGGTCGTTTCCTCGCCAAACAGAATCTGAAGCTATTTGAACATCGCGGTAACCCATGCTCAAATATTTTTCTATAATTTTCTTCTTGTCTTCAGTAAAATTATCATCTATAAACTTTGATTTAGCAAAAATTCTATGTTTCCATTTAGTATCTTTCATTTGACCTCTTACTTGCTTGTCGGTTAATGCAGTATTACCAATAATAACTATTTGGTCAATCTTTATTTTTGGGCCAGGAGTTACAAATATTTTTAATTTATTGGTGTTTTTTACCCCATTGTAATCTGTCAATTCAAATTTTACTTTGGTATCAGAACGCCCTTTATCAGCAAAGAATTTTTTAATTTCTCTTTCAATTGTTACCAATAAATTTTGATTAATAATTTGTCCAGCTTTTATGGTCAAATCATTGCTAATATCTTCGGCTTTTCCTTTACGAACTCCAATAATACTAAAAGTAGATAAACGTGGTTTTTCTTTTAAAACTAATTCCAACCAAATTCTATCGTCTTCTATTTTTTGAACCCTAATTTTAACATCATCAAATAATTTTTGTTTCCAAAGCGAAGTAATTGCTTTGGTAACATCATCGGAAGGAATTTTAATTTTCTGTCCTAAAGTAATACCCGAAATAATTTGTATTACACTTTTATCGTAATAACTGGTTCCCAAAACTTCAAAACCAGCCACAATATATGTTTTAGCAGCGCCATAATCTATGGTTGCGTAATTACTAGGTATTATACTGTCAGTTTGTGAAAAAACTGGCTTTATAAAAGTAAAAATTATACATGCAAAAATTGCAATTTTTTTTATCATTTGTTTATAACGAAATAAGTGGTGCATAGTTACTTTTTAAAACCAATTTGAATTTTAAATCAGCATTCAACTATTCCGCTTTCTCTTTTTTTAGTTTGAATTTAATTGTTCAGATGTTTTACCAAATCTGCGTTCTCTTTGCTGATAATCATAAATGGCATCATACAAATCTTCTTTTGAAAAATCAGGCCAAAGTTTGGATGTAAAATAAAGCTCGGCATAAGCTAATTCCCAAAGTAAAAAATTACTAATTCTTTGTTCTCCACTTGTTCTAATCATTAATTCTGGATGAGGCATTTCACTAGTTGACAAATGTTTATCTATCAATTGATCGTTTATATCATCTATCGTTATTTCATTGTTTTTTACCTGCGTTGCAATGCTTTTTATTGCATTTACCAAATCCCATTTTGCGCTATAACTAAGTGCTAAAACCATTGTCAATCCATTGTTATTTTTAGTTGCATCAATGGTTTCTTGTAATTGAATCTGGCATTTGGCAGGCAAATCGTTCATATTGCCAATCGATGCTAACTTGATATTATTTTTTTGAAGCGTTGGCGTTTCTTTTCTAATGGTATCAACTAATAATTCCATCAAAGCATCCACTTCTTTTTTTGGTCTACTCCAATTTTCCGTACTAAAAGCATAAAGAGTAATAAACTTAATTCCAATTTCAGCTGCGGCTTCGGCTGTATCTCTTACTGCCGTTACCCCATTATGATGTCCAAAAATTCTGAATTTACCAAATCCTTTCGCCCACCTTCCATTGCCATCCATGATTATGGCAACATGTTTTGGTAATTTATTTTTATCTATTTGATCTTTTTTCGACATATATTGATTTTAGCAAAATCGGACGAAAATAATAAAATTGTTTGAATCAAAAAGCAGAAAAATGATTAACGAAATATGATTATTTTAATTGAATAAAAACCAATTACGTTTTTAACAATGAAAATACAAGCTTTTTAAAACACAAATAGCTGTAAACAAGTGTTTACAGCTATTTTAAAATATTAATTATTTACACTTTTTATTCCATTCCTCTAAACATTGGAGTTGTTCCCCAAGGAATTCTTGATAAAATTAAAAGTAAACCTATTCCATAATAAACCAAACTTCTCATATGTTTACTTGAATCTTCATATGCTTTTTTGCTTTTTATTCTGCCTAATTGTATCAACACTACTGCTATAATATTAATTAATGGGTGCTCCATTTCCATTACCAAAGCTCTCATCACTTTATCTTTCATAAAAATTGATGCTCCTTGCGATAATGCTTGTTGCACATTTGGACTAATGAACCAAAGTACTAACCCTAATAATAACATGGTATGTGTTAATGCTACTAAAACTTTAGCCGCTGTGTTCTCTTCTTTTCCAAATGGTTTATTATTTATTTTACCATTTAAAGAACGAATAATTGCATACAATGCCGCTAATAAAAATGCCCATCTTAACCAACTGTGAATCAATAATAATGTAGAATATCCCATAAATTTTTTAATTTGTTAGTGCAATTATAAACACCCAAATCAATTTATTTGTTTCAGTAATAAACAGATTTATACACTTTTTGAAAATTATGTATGGTGCAATCTAATTAATTTTAGTTTAATTTGTTAAAATGTTAGCAGGTTATTGGCATCAAATTCCATTTGTTAGAATAGTAATCCCAATAACAATTGGCATTGGTATAAACATGTTTTTTCCAATGCCAATTATAGCAATTTCAGTGCTTTTATCCATTTCATTCCTCGCTTTATTCATTATTTGGAAAGTTTTTCATTTCCAATTTAACAATAATATTTTTGGTGTTTTCTTAAATATTTCATTGTTATTTAGTGGAATTGCTTTGCATATAAGCCATAATCATTTAAACTATCAAACACATTTTACTAAAACCAATGGCGAATATTTATTAGTAGATATTTCAGAACCGGGTCAAATGCGTAAGAATTCTATTAAATGTAAAGCCAATGTTTTACAAGTAATTAATCAAGGAAAATCAATTCCAGTTGATGGAAATTTGATGATTTATTTTGAAAAAGATTCCAATATTTTAGCTCAATTAAAATATGGAACTCGCTTAATAATAAAAAATACGAGTCAAGAAATTAAAGGTCCGCAAAATCCTTATGAGTTTAACTACAAACGTTACCTCGCCTTTAACCAAATATACCGTCAAGCATATATTACCAAAAACAATTTTGCAGTAATTGACCATTTAGGCGGAAATGTTTTATGGAAAATTGCTTACCAAGCACAAGCATTTTTCAATTCATCACTTTTAAAATATGTTCAAGGCGTAAATGAAATAGCCATTTCCAAAGCTTTACTTTATGGTTTTGATGATGAAATAGATCCAGAGTTAGTTCGCGCATATTCAAACACTGGAACTTTGCACGTGTTAGCTGTTAGTGGAATGCATGTTGGCTTAATTTTTTGGCTGATCAATTTGGTGCTTAAATATTTTGATAAACGACAATATCAACGTGTTTTAAAAGCAATCATTTCATTAATTATTATTTGGGCATACTCCTTGTTATGTGGCCTTTCGCCTTCTATTTTAAGGGCTAGTGTTATGTTTAGTTTTGTTGCCATTGGCAATATGGTAAAAAATAAACCCAATATAAATAACACCTTGGCTGCTTCAGCATTTGTGTTGCTTTTGTTCGATAGTAATATGCTTTCGAATGTTGGTTTCCAATTAAGTTTTTTAGCAGTTTTTGGCATTGTAAGCATTCAAAAATATTTTAAACAATGGTTTAGTTTTAACAGTAAAATTGGCAATGAAGTATGGAATATTATATCGGTTTCTATTGCTGCGCAATTGGCAACTTTTCCTTTAGGATTATTATATTTTCATCAGTTTCCAGTTTATTTTATTGCTTCAAACTTGTTAATTATTCCGCTTACTACATTTGTAATTTTTGTTGCTATTGCAATGATTTTTATGGCTGGATTAGCACAGTTATTTTCAATATTTACACACGCAGCAATGGCTTTGGGCTGGGTAGTAAAATGGCTTATTTTTATTACAAATATTATTGTGCTTTGGCTCGAAAAACTACCATTTTCTTTTATTTCCGGAATTCAAATCAATGAAATAGAAACCATTCTTATTTTTATTGCAGTAGCATATACGTGTAGTTATTTTATTACTAGAAAACAATACTTGGCAAAACTCGGTTTGGTATTTTTTATTCTAGTATTTTTAGTAAATGCTTTCGAAGAATATAAAATTCAACATCAAAAATTTATTACAGTTTACAATATAAATAAAACTTTTGCTATGCAAATTTTTGACGGGAATAAAAGTATTTTAATTGCTGATTCTACCCTATTAAACGATGCTGACAAATTCCATTTTCACATTCAACAACATATTTGGGCATGCGGAATTACTGATATTTATACCATTCCATATTCAAATAATTTACAAATATCCTTGAACAAAATGAGGCTAAATATTGGCAAAACTGTATTACCTGACTACACCAATATTTTAACTCAAAAAACTTTTATAGACACTAATTTGGTTAAAAATATAACTGCTTCAGTTATTATTAGTTCCAAACTAAAAGCAAATCAAGGTCAAACAATTTCAAAATTTTTAAAATATAAAAATATAAGTGTAAATAATGTGATGGAAAATGGCGCTTTTACCTTTAATATTGAACCATAATTTTAAATACTATGAACGAATTAGTTTTATTTGAAGTAAAGGAACGTGTAGGTTACATTATTTTAAACCGACCAGAAAAACGCAATGCCTTAAGTTTTGAATTTGTAAAGCAAATAAAACGTGTTTTCGCCCAAGCCGAAAAAGATGAAAACTGTAAAATTATAGTTATTAAAGCTAATGGCGAGGCATTTTGCAGTGGCGCTGATTTAGCAAGTTTACAAGCTATGCAAAACAATACTTACGAGGAAAATTTAGCAGATAGTAATCATTTAAAAGAGCTGTTTTCAATGATCTACCAATCTAGTAAAATTGTAATTGCACAGGTAGAAGGTGCTGCCATTGCTGGTGGCTGTGGCTTAGCTAGTATTTGCGATTTTTGCTTTGCAATTCCTGAAAGTAAATTCTCTTATTCTGAGGTAAAAATTGGATTTGTTCCTGCTATTGTTATGGTATTTTTACTTAGAAAAGTAGGCGAACAAACTGCCAAAAAATTATTATTAACAGCAGAATTATTTAATGCAGAACAAGCCAAAAACTATCAATTAATAAATGAAGTAATAGCAGCAAATGAAATAGAAAACTACGTTTTTAGTTTTGCTCAAAAACTTTGTTCCGGAGCATCTGAACAAAGTTTGGCTTTAACCAAACAAATGATTGACGAAGTACAAAATCGTAATTTGAATGATGCTTTAAATTATGCAGCCGAAATGAATGCTCACGCACGCCAAACAAGCGATTGCAAACGTGGAATCAAAGCATTTTTAAACAAAGAAAAGTTAGTTTGGTAAAAGTAATCTTTAAACTATTTTGTTAACTTTCAAAATATTAATAAAGGCTATATATATTAATATTTTTATATGATCCTATTTTTGTTTTTGTAAATGGTTTTAAATAATCACGATTATTTAAAACACTTGTATCATTTACAATAATATACTTAGCGCCTTTGTTTTTAAAATATTCAATTCTTTTTTTTCCCTCCAAATGTCCGTATCCGTAATCTGTAAAACCAACTTGATTCATTAACACCAAACTTATATTTATACTTTGATCAGGTATACTTATAATTCTATCTGTAGGTTTAATTCCTATACTTCGCAAATAAGGTTCTACTGTTTCACATGATCCCATAGTAGATTGATAATTAAAATGAGACCAATTGTAATACAACCTAGTAACTTGTTTAAACGTTACATATTCATTCGAAAAAAAATCATTAGAAAAACACTTGGCTCTAGTAAGTGCAGCACCATAATACATGCTATGAATAAATATAAATATAAGTAAAATATTTACCCATATTGTTTTAAAAATTGACGCATTAACTGACAGTAAAACTAAAAAAAAGGAGATGATTGAAATTGGAATAATTATTACCCAATTGCATAAATAATAATCATGTACGTCAAATACTTTATAGAATAAAATAAAAAAAGAAAATATCCCGATTAATATAATTATTTGTGTAATAGCAATAAATCGATTATTTTTTTTGAAATAAATAAATGAAAAAATATTTGCAAAAACTACAGAAAACAAAACAATTGGGCTATGAAATTGAAACAAAATATGTCCCAAAAAAGCATTAAATATTTTTATCTTTTCCGTTGTTGAAGCCTCCCAAAATGGCCAAATTCCAGTCAAAAAAACACCTCCACTATTAGTTGTATTATACCATTTTACATATTGAATCCAAGAGTAAATTAATAATAAAGCAATAAAAAATGGAATGATTTGCAAAAATGGTTTTCTAAACAATTTTTGATCTTTTTTAAGTTTTACAAAACCAATTAATTCAAGTGCCAATGCACCCATAATAGCGGCAATACTTATTATGGAAGTTACTTTAATTAAGCCAGCTAACAAGAATAAAATAGCAGAAATTATTAAATATTTATTTTTTTCTTTTTCATAGAAACAATAAAAAAAATACCATCCACATAATGCAATTGAAAAAGCAGGAACATCTGCCAAAAAGTTGTTCCCATAATACGTTATAAGTGGCGATGATGAGGTAATTCCAACTACAAAAACTGCTAAAAAAACATTACTAAATATGGATAGAGAAATCCTAAAGAGACTATATAAACCTAATATCAATATTAAAAAATTAAGCAATCTGTATATAACAGCGTGTTTACCAAATAAACGCCAAAGTTTTGATACTGAATAGTAAATAATAGGAAACTCACTTATTGTTTTTCCATTATTACTATACCCAATTTGATGAATAGAAGGCTCTAAAAAAGGTAGATTATTTTCGTAATAATTTGAGGCAATGGAGTAACAATCTGCTTGCCTCCATTGATGAACAGAATAAGGTTTAAAAAAAGAGATTTCTTCATACCGATTTAAGAAAAAATATGAAAATATAAAGAAAATAAATACAATGTTTGGATTATTTTTACAAAATTGAAGCATCTATTTTAATTATTTTATACTCTTTTACTAACTGTAATTTGTTCAATTCTCTTTTCGTAATTTTTACCTTTAAAAATTCTGTTTACATAAATTCCTGGTGTATGAATCATATCGGGATCTAATTGGCCAACTGGCACTAGTTCTTCTACTTCAGCTATGGTAATTTTACCTGCCATAGCCATTAAAGGGTTAAAGTTACGAGAAGTTGCTCTAAATATTAAGTTTCCATGCGTATCGCCTTTCCATGCTTTTACTATGGCAAAATCTGACTTAAATGCGTGTTCTAACAAATATGTTTTACCGTCAAAATCACGGGTTTCTTTTCCAATGGCTACTTCTGTTCCAATTCCAGCTGGGGTATAAATAGCTGGCATTCCATAACCTGCAGCCATGCAACGAGTAGCTAAAGTTCCTTGAGGAATTAATTCTACTTCTAATTCACCACTTAATAACTGACGTTCAAATTCTGCATTTTCACCTACATAACTTGAAATCATTTTTTTTACTTGATGTGTATTGAGCAATAAACCTATACCAAAGTCATCAACACCAGCGTTATTACTTATACAAGTTAAGTTCTTAACGCCTTTATTTACCAATGCTGTAATTGAATTTTCGGGAATGCCACAAAGTCCAAATCCACCTAACATTATTACTGCACCGTCTTCTATATCTTTAATTGCTTCAATAGCATTTTCAACTACTTTATGTAACATATTATTGTTTTATTATTTTAAATTGAAAGATTTCAAAATTCTCTTTCCCCAACTCACTTCTCTCAGCTCAAATCTCTCAGCTCACATTTTTTATTATTCTACAACAGCTGAAAGTCCTCTGTCGCAAAGAGCTTGGCAAATACTTTTCAATTTTTCTTCTTCACCATTTTTTACCAACGCTTTTCCTTTATAATGTACTAACATAGCACATTGTTCCGCTTGTAATTCGTCATGTTCACAAATTTTGCAGAGACACTCAATAACCCAATCAAAAGTATTCACATCATCATTATATAAAACAATTTTATAACCATTGTCTATTAAATCCAATACATCAACTTCTAGTTCTTTTTCTGTTTGCATCTATTCTAAATAATTATTGATTTACCTTCTTTTTAAATGATAATTTATTTTCTGTTCCTGTTCTTAGCCTAGTAATATTTGTCCTGTGAGTATAAACTACTAAAATTGCTATGACACAAAAAAAGCAATTTGCAATCACATTATTGGTATAAAAATAAAAAGAAAGTATAGCAGCAAGACTAGCAGCACCCATACTTCCAACCGATATATATTTGGTAATAGATACAATGGTAACAAAAACCACAATACAAATTAATGCAATTTGCCAATTTAAAGCTATGCACATACCTAACAAAGTTGCAATTCCTTTTCCGCCTTTAAAACCTGCAAATAATGGAAAAACATGCCCTAAAACAGCGGTTACACCTAAAGCCATTTGGAAATTAAAATAGTTTTGAGTTTCAAATTCTATTGCAGAAAAATAAATTAAACTTGTAGCTAAATATCCTTTTAACAAGTCAATGAATAACACTATAAAACCTGCTTTATTTCCTAAAGTACGCAAGGTATTAGTGGCACCAGCATTTCCACTTCCATGCTCGCGAACATCAATTTTATGAAAAGTTTTTCCGTACCAAACTGCAGTAGGAATAGAACCTAATAAATAGGCCAAAAGGATTAAAATAGCTAATGTCATTTTTTTAAATTCAAATTCAAGATTACAAAATTTATAGTTTATAAAAAAGTATTTGTGTTAATCCATTTCAGAAATACTTCGCATTATATCTCTTTTTATGCGGTGCAATACCTTAGCTTCATGAATAAAATTGTCAGCTAAAATCTCCATTTCTTCCTTTATTTGTCTAGGAGAACGGTGATTATTGATGGCCAGTTTTTTGGTTTTTTTCTTTAAATCTTTATCCGAAACCAATGCAGTTTCTTTAATTGCATTTTCAATACAAATAATCCTTAAACCTTCATCTTTTAAATTGCCACTTTCGGCAATTAGCCAACTTAAAGAATAAAAATTAGCTGATTGAACATTTATTGGCGATTGTTTATTTAACAAGGGAGGCATTTTGTTAAATGGATTTGTAACAATATCTTTCGTTAAATAAATATCCATTTTAGCATGGGAGTTTTCAATTATTTTAAGCTGCACTAAACCATTAAGAGCTTGTGCATAAATACTTATCCAACGTAATTGCCTTCTAAATTCGTGCAAGCCATGTTCCAAATCGTTAAAATTTAAAATACCCGCATCATATTTATCCTCTATTTCTTCAATTTGAACAATGATACTTTTACCAATTTCAATTTTTTCTTTTTTAGAATTCAACCAATCTGCAGTTTCTAATTCCTCTTTTATAATTGCTAATATTGAATTGTTTTCATTTAACCAACCATCATTTAAAAGTATGCTTTCAAGAATTGATAATTCGTGTTTATAATGTTGGGTTAGGTTATTTATTAATACTTCCGGAAAGTTTTTTTGGACTGAAAATTCCTTAATAAATGCATTAAAATAATCAATTTTCCCTAATTGATCTTCCAATGATTTGAACATTAAACGCATTCTTTCAAATCGTTTTTTATTATGAATTTGTTTGTAAATTCTGGCTAATGCTTCTAAATAAAAAAGCACTTGCCTAGCATTTGAATGAAATATTACTTCTGCTGGTACTTTTGATTCTGCTGCTTTTTGCAAAATATTCTCTAATATTTCTATTTGTATATTAAATCTATTTAGACCATCAAATGAATTGCTTTTATTTTTCATAATCTTGTTAATTTATTGTTCTTTATAACTTGGTTCGGCATTTTTCAAATTGCCAAATTGCCACTTATTATTTACTTTTTTTAAAACATAAACATCAACTGCTTTTTCACTCAAATAGGTGTTATCAGATTGAATATTTAAAACAAAAACACCAGCCATTGTAAAAACTTCTGCTTTTTGGAAGTCAGCTGTTATAAAAACTCCTGCCGAAAAAGTTTGTTGTTTATTGGTTAATTGAATTGGCAATTCAAAAGTTTTGACACATTCATTTTTTAATTTGCTCCATTGGTATCCAGCTGAAGCTTTGCATCCATTTGCGTCTGTGTCATTACCAACAATACTAACTAAATGAGTAGTTTTATTGCAACTGAAAATTAAAATAAATGTTGATATAAAAATTGTTATGGCTATTTTTTTCATTATTTTATTGATTGTCAAAATGATATTGAAGTCTTTCTTTTACTATACTTAATGGCGATGCAATGGCATTTACATATTGATAATTTCCATCTCTATTATTATTGATTGAAAGTTGAATTGGACTTGCTTCACTTTGAATGGCATTTACTTTAAATTGTTCACTTATTTTATCATAAAAAACATAGGGCGCACCTGATGATCCAAAGCGAAAATAACCTTTAATTAAATACCTCAAACCTTCAAAAACAAAGTTCCCTCCTACGCTATCACCAAACGTTCCGTGATGGTCGAGAAATCCTTCCATTTGAGCTTTATTCAAAAGCCTACCTAAGAAACCACCTGGTGAACTTTGCAAGCAAAAAAGATTTAATTCGTTATCATTTAAAACAGAAAAATCATATGGAATGCTTGGTAATTTATTGACAATATTTTGAGAAGTATTTATTATTTTATACAATGCAATATCAGCGCTGTAAAATCCTTCCACCAATTCAAGTTCAATTAAATAAGTATGTCTATTGATACTCGGTTCATGAAAATAAGTACTGGTATCAAATTGCTCGGTTAAAGTTTCATCATTGTAAAATTTGTTTTCTTTGAATTGAACAATTAAATGAGGTGTACAAATATTCTTTTCTGCCAATGTAACCCAACGCGTATCAAAGTTTATTTGCTTTAAAATTTCAATAATTGTTTGAACATTTTGCTGGTTTACATTCATCAAATAACGTTTATTAGTAAATGAATCTAATACATAAAATTGCTCGAAAATTTGAAGTTGCGAAGGATTTAAAAACGGTAAAATATCTTTCGTATAAATTTCATTGTCTATTGATTTAAAAAACTGTGCTTCTGTTTTTAAATTATGAGCCACAGAAAGAACAAATCCATTACCAATATGAAACGCACAAATGTTGTTATCAAACTGTTTTCTATCAGGTTCGTTCACATTGTAAATCCACATTATTCTGAATAATGGCGATGTTTGTTCATTTATTAAATCTAATTTTTTATTCAGCATTTTAGGTTAACTAATATTGATGGTAAATATAATAAATTAAATTAAAAAAAAAGCCATAAAAATTGAAATTTTTAAAGGTATTTATGCCATTTATTATCAATGATTTTTGGTAGATATATTATGAAAAATTTATGAAAAATAACATTTAACTTTACGCTGTTTTTTTCTTTAATCCTTTCTAATTATGAAACGCACCATTCAAAAATTATTATTAGGTAGTAATGCTAAAAATTTAAAGCCATTGGTTAGCCCAATTCAAAAAAACATTCGTAACATTTCATCTATTTGGCACAATCATCACCAAGACGATAGTGGAATTGAAAAAATTATTCGATTATTTTTAGCATCATCGCAATTACTTTTTCCTGGCATTTACCTAAAAAATTTTGCAAGCAAAAAAGGAATTGAATATCAAGACTTGGCATTGGATTTTTATGTAACCATTAAAGTGTTTTTCCCAATCATTATACTGGTGAACAATTGGCAATATTACCCTTGGACAATTGTTGTTTTGGTTTATTTATTATTGGAAACCATCTTGTACATTCCTACCTTAATATTTGCTTCCGACTTATTTTCAAGGCCACGTTCGTATAAAAGATCCATGCTTTTATTGTTCTTTAATTACCTCGAAATTGTATTTGCATATGCCGTTATTTATGCAATCGGAAATTATTTAAATCAACCTTTTTCTCATTGGTTCGATGCTGTTTATTTTAGCATCATTACCTCATCATCTATTGGTTATGGCGACTTTTTCCCAACTACCACTTTTGGCCGATTTTTAGTAAGCACACAAGCATTATTGTTCTTGTTTTTTGTGGTTTTATTCTTGAATTTTTTCTCTGCCAAAATAAAATCAAAAGGATATTTTGACCATGAAAATATGGAGTAGCGTTACAAAATATTCAATTAATAAACTTGTACAAACAAATATTTATCGTAATATTGCAATATAAAAATATAGAATGGGAGCAAGTAAAACAGATCATTTTACCGAAAAACAAAATCAATTAGCAGCCATTGCAAAAGCCTTAGGCCATCCAGCTCGCGTTGCAATTATTGAGTATTTACTTTCGGTCGATTCATGCATTTGTGGCGATATTGTAAATGTACTGCCATTGGCGCAGCCTACAGTTTCGCAGCATTTAAAAGAGTTGAAAAACGCTGGAATTATTAAAGGAAGTATTGAAGGAAACGCCATTTGTTATTGTATTAACGAAGAAACATTGAGCATTTTACAAGCATTTTTTTCGCATATAAATAATCATTTACAAATAAAAAAATCAAATTGTTGTTAAAAAGTGTCTGTAATAAAACTCAAATTTCTTCGTTATGCTCGGTATAAAATTGGTCATTTGCGATACTTCGGCTCCGCTCAGTACAAGCTGCAAACTCCCATTTTTCTCCCTTCACTAGCCTCGAACTTCAAGTTTTCTTATCAGACATTTCACATTCAAAAACCAAATAAATTATTATGAAATTATCAGAAGTAAAACAAGCATTATTAACTTTAGAAACGGTTAGTTTTTTATTGCCAAATGGCAATAAAGTGCCATTACATTTTCATGTAACTGAAGTAGGTGAAATCACCAAAAACTTTATTGATTGTGGTGGCGTTGTAAGAAAAGAAAAAGTAGTAAATTTTCAACTGTGGGAATCCAATGATTTTGACCACAGACTAGCGCCACAAAAACTATTGGACATTATACAACTTTCAGAAAAAGTTTTAGGAATAGAAAACAAAGATGTGGAAGTAGAATATCAAGCAGAAACCATTGGTAAATTTGACTTAAACTTTAATGGAAAAGATTTTGTTTTGGTCAATAAACAAACCGATTGTTTGGCTAAAGATAATTGTGGAATTCCAAGTGAAAAATTGAAAGTAAAATTAGCTGAATTAGTTCCTGAACAGAACTGCTGCACACCAGGTGGAGGTTGTTGTTAAGTAATTAAAATAGGTCAGTACAAGCGAATTAGTTTCTAGGTTTTAACGTTGTTTTCAGTCATGTCGAGCGGAGTCGAGACATCTTTAACTGTTCTCGACTACGCTCGAACTGACTGTATGAAAGCGAACTGACTACTTAATAACGAACTGCCATTTAATTGTGAACCGACTATAATAAAAACCAAAACATTTCATAAACAATGAATACAAACAAAACGATTACAAAGCAAAAACGATTAAGTTTCTTAGATCAATATTTAACACTTTGGATATTTTTAGCTATGGGAATTGGCGTATCCATTGGATATTTTATTCCATCATCGGCTAATTTTATCGACTCATTTTCGAACGGAACCACCAATATTCCTTTAGCAATTGGATTAATTTTGATGATGTATCCTCCACTCACTAAAGTAAAATTTGAAAAAATTCCAACACTGTTCAACAATAAAAAATTATTGTTTGTTTCGTTTTTTATTACTTGGATAGTTGGCCCTTTTTTGATGTTTTTTTTAGCAATAACTTTTTTAAAAGATTATCCTGATTACATGACAGGCTTAATCATTATTGGTCTTGCGCCATGTATAGCCATGGTAATTGTTTGGAACGAATTGGCTGGTGGAAACCGAGAATATGTAGCAGGTTTAGTAGGAATCAATAGCATATTACAAGTGCTTTTCTTCAGTATTTACACTTATTTTTATTTAGAAATTATGTTGCCCTTTTTTGGAATAAAAGCTTTAAGCATTGACATAACCATAGGCGAAATTGCCAAAACTGTTGGCGTATATTTAGGAATTCCTTTTGCCTTGGCAGTAATTAGCAAACTGGTATTAACCAAATCAAAAGGGGAAGAATGGTTCAATAGAAAGTTTATTCCTACTATTTCTCCCATAACTTTAATTGCTTTACTTTTTACCATTGTAGTCATGTTTAGTTTAAAAGGTCAAATGATCGTAGATATTCCTTTTGATGTAATCAGAATTGCCATTCCATTGATCATTTTCTTTGCCATTATGTTTACACTTACTTTTTTTATAAGCAAATTTTTTGGTGCAGATTATGCACAAAATGCTGCTATTTCTTTTACTGCCACGGGCAATAATTTTGAATTGGCCATAGCTGTTGCCATTGGTGTTTTTGGTATCAATAGCGGACAAGCCTTTGCGGGTGTAATTGGCCCATTGGTTGAAGTTCCCGCCTTAATTTTATTGGTAAAATTTGCTTATTACTTAAAGAAAAAATTGTACTAAAATGAAACTATATAACAACTTAAATAGTTCAGTAATTGAACTGATAAAAGAGTTTAATTTAATTACCGAAACCCAAAAAAAAGAACTTGAAAATTTAGCCTTGGCCATCAATGAAAGTATAACTAAATATGGCAAAGCAGAAATCACGGTAATTTGCACTCATAATTCTCGTAGAAGTCAGCTTGGACAGCTTTGGATAAAGGTAGCAGCCATACATTATGGAATAAAGAATATTTACACTTTTTCGGGTGGAACAGAAGCAACTTCATTTAATTATAGAATGGTAAATGCTGTTAAAGAATATGGATTTAAGGTGAAGCAATTGGATGAAAATGCAAATCCAAAGTATCATATTCCATTAGGTGAAGAAGATGAAAGTATGGATATACTTTTTTCAAAAGTTTATTCAGAAAACTATAATCCGCAATCCAATTATATAGCCATTATGGTGTGTAGTCAAGCTGATGAAGGTTGCCCATTTGTAGCAGGAGCTAGCAAACGAATTTCATTGCCTTATATAGACCCAAAAGAATTTGATGACACTGAATTTGAAAGCTTCAAATACCTTGAAAAAGTGAAAGAAATTGGAAGAGATATGCTTTATATGACCAGTAAAATAAAAAAAATATAATCAAAAAAAAGGTGTTCAATTTAAAACTGATCACCCTTTTATATTTATATTTTATGCTTAAAACTAACGGCTTAAAAACATACTCTTTTGGTTTTTTAATTGACGGAAATGTGGGTCATTTAAATCTTTTATAAAACGAATTGCTTCACCTGTAGATTTCATTTCTGGGCCTAATTCTTTGTTTACATTTTCAAATTTTTCGAATGAGAAAACTGGCTCTTTTATGGCGTATCCAACAAGTTTACGTTCAAAAACAAAGTCTGTTAATTTGTTTTCACCTAACATAATTTTAGTAGCTATATTTACATAGGCTATTCCATATGCTTTGGCAATAAATGGAACTGTTCTACTTGAGCGAGGATTGGCTTCAATTACATAAACTTTTTCATTTTTTATAGCAAACTGCATATTCATTAAACCTCTAATATTCATTTTAAAGGCCAATTTAGTAGCAATGTCTTCCATTTGTTTTTGAACGTTATCACTTAAACTAAATGGAGGCAAAACTGCACTTGAATCGCCACTGTGAATTCCTGCAGGTTCTATATGTTCCATCATTCCTATAATGTGAACTGTTTCGCCATCGCATATTAAGTCAATTTCTGCTTCTTCTGCTCTATCTAAAAAATGGTCAATTAATACCCGATTTCCAGGCAAATCACCCAATAAATCTATCACTGCTTTTTCTAAATCTTCATCGTTTATAACAATCTTCATTCCTTGTCCACCAAGCACATAACTAGGACGAACCAAAACTGGATAACCAACTACTTTTGCTACTGCTATGGCTTCATCTGCATCTTCGGCTACTCCATAATTTGGATAAGGAATATTTAGTTCTTTTAACAAATCAGAAAACAATCCTCTGTCTTCCGAAATATCCATATCAGGAAAACTGGTTCCAATTATTTTTATTCCATGCTCATGCAATTTCTTTGCAATTTTCAAAGCTGTTTGACCACCCAATTGAACAACTACACCAATAGGTTTTTCTTTTTCAATGATTTCACGTAAATGTTCCCAAAATATTGGCTCAAAATACAATTTATCTGCCATATCAAAATCGGTAGAAACTGTTTCTGGATTACAGTTAATCATAATGGCTTCGTATCCGCATTCTTTGGCAGCTAACAAACCATGAACGCAGCAATAATCGAACTCTATTCCTTGTCCAATTCTATTGGGGCCAGAACCTAAAACAATTATTTTCTTTTTATCACTTACTATGCTTTCGTCTTCTTGATCAAATGTTGAATAGAAATAATTAGTTGGTGATGGAAATTCAGCTGCGCAAGTATCTACCATTTTAAATACTCGTTTTACATTCATTTGTGAACGTAAGTCCCAAACTTCATCTTCGGTTGTGTCGCCACCTAATAAATGTGCAATTTGGGCATCGCTATAACCTTTTTGCTTTAACTCCACCATTATTTCATGTGGCATGTTTTTTAAGTTAAATCGTTTGGCAGTATTTTCCAAATGCACCATGTCGCTTATTTGGTTTAAAAACCAACGACTGATACGTGTAATTTTTTCTATGGATGAAATGGGTACGCCTAAACTTAAAGCATCCTTTACTGCAAAAATTCTATCCCAACTTGGGTTTTTCAATTTATCAATAATGTCTTCTAATTTTTTCTGTTGGTAACCATCGGCTCCCAAACCGTTGCGTTTAATTTCAAGCGATTGTATTGCTTTTTGCAATGCTTCAATAAAAGTCCTACCAATTCCCATAGTTTCTCCTACCGATTTCATTTGCAATCCTAAGGTTTTATTAGCACCTTTAAATTTGTCAAAATTCCAACGTGGTACTTTTACTATAACATAATCAATAGCTGGTTCAAAAAAGGCTGAAGTAGTTTTAGTAACAGGATTTTTTAATTCGTCTAAATGATAACCTATGGCTAGTTTTGCTGCAATTTTTGCAATTGGATAACCTGTTGCTTTACTTGCTAAAGCAGAAGAACGAGAAACTCTAGGATTTATTTCTACTGAAATTATATCTTCATTTTCAGGATTTACAGCAAACTGTACATTACAGCCACCAGTAAAGTTACCAATACTGCGCATCATATGTATTGCCATGTCGCGCATGCGCTGATATGTTGAATCGCTCAATGTCATTGCAGGCGCTACAGTAATGGAATCGCCTGTATGAATTCCCATTGGGTCAAAGTTTTCAATAGTACAAATAACAGTTACATTATTATTGCTATCTCGCAATAATTCTAACTCATATTCTTGCCAACCAAATAATGCTTTTTCAACCAATACTTCATGCGAAGGGGAGGCTTCAAGTCCACGTTTTAAAGCAGCATCTAATTCTGATTTTTCATTTACAAAACCTCCTCCACTTCCACCTAAAGTAAACGAAGGTCGAATTACTAATGGGAAACCTATTTCTTGAGCTATTTCTTTACCTTCTAAAAACGAATTTGCCACTCTTGATTGAGCCACTGGAACGCCTATGTCAATCATTTTCTGACGAAATAATTCTCTATTTTCAGTTGTGTTTATTGCATCTATATCAACGCCAATCATTCTAACGTTGTACTTTTCCCATAGTCCAATTTCATCTGCTTCAATGGCCAAATTTAAAGCTGTTTGCCCGCCCATGGTTGGTAAAACTGCATCTATTTTACGCTCTTTTAGTATTTGTTCAATACTCTCAATATTTAAAGGTAATAAATACACATTATCAGCGGTTACTTTATCTGTCATAATAGTAGCTGGATTTGAATTAATTAAAGTAACTTCAATTCCTTCTTCTTTTAATGACCGTGCGGCTTGACTTCCTGAATAATCAAATTCACACGCTTGACCAATTACAATGGGTCCACTTCCGATAATTAATACTGATTTGAGGCTGGTATCTTTTGGCATATTTTTATTTTTTACTTTTCTTAGAATAAGAAAAAAGTTTTTAATTAATTACAATAATTCACATATTCACGTGGTTAACATTATACGCTTATAAATAAATTGGGCAAAGATAATTTTTGAAATCAAAGAATAAAGGTTGTGGAAAGAAAAAAGATAAATATTATAACTCAATAAAAAAAATGATTGATTCAAAACAAAAAAGACTCCATACTTTTGGTATGGAGTCTTTTTTGTTTTTATTAAATAGTTTCTTTATTCTAGAATAAATTCTACTCTTCTGTTGTAAGCATTAGATTCTTTGGCATCTGACCCCATCATTTTTTGAGCGCCCATGGCTTTAATAGTAATATTGTTTTTACTAACACCATGATTTTCTAAATAATTTGATACTGCTTCTGCCCTGTTTTTCGATAATACATAATTTGCTTCATCACTTCCTACGTTATCAGCATAACCTAAAACTGTTAATTTAAACGAAGGATTGTCCATTATTACTTTAGCACATTGTGTTAAAATAACTTTATCTGTTGCATTTAAGTTTGCTTTGTTTGTTTCAAAATAAATTTTATTCATTTCTACTAAAAGCATGCTTCTTAATTCTTGTTTTAAGCTATTACTTAAGCTTTGAATTGGAGTTGTTGTATTTGTATTGGAAGGTACTACTGCAACTGGTGTAGTTGCTACCGGAGGTGTAACTGGTATTACTTCTGGTGTAGTTATTACAGGAACAATTGCCACTGGAGTGGGTACTGCTGCTTTGTCTACTTGCTTATCTGCAACTTTGTTATCATTTAAACCTGCTAATTTCTGACCATCCATTTCATTGCAACCATTCACAAAAGTTCCTTTTACAGTTGGACACTGATCTCTATAATCTGGAATACCGTCTCCATCTGTATCTTTTGTTAAAAGCTCGTTATCTGCTTGTATTTTTGCTATTTTCTGATTGATGTTTTTCAAACTATCGCTCAATGCTAACATAATATTAGTGTTTGAATTATTAGTAGTTTCGGTTACTGTATTTAAAGTTTGGCTTTGATTGTTCCCAACTCTATCTATATGCATACTATTTCCTAATGAAAAGCAAAGTCCTACTGTTGTTTTAGCCATGTAATCTCTGCCTGAACCATAATCCCATCCATCCCATGCATCTGTATAGGTTTGAATAAATTCACTTTGCAAGTTAACATGCCAATGGTTGTTAAAATGGTAACGCATTCCAGCACCTAATCCTATTTGCATTGTTGTTCCATTTGATGTTCCTGTCTCTTTTTCATCATAAACGTACTTTCTTTTGGTATCAAAGGTCGATTGTGAAACACTTGCTCTTAAAAACGGAACAAATTTATAGGGCTTTACCCTGCTGTTTCCTTTTAAGTCGTAATTCAATCCAAATGTTAAAAATGATACTTTAGAAGTATAGAACTCATTTGCATCGTTCGTTTCACCTGTCATATTTCCTTTATCGTAGGCTAAATCTAAACTTATTTTATTTGTTATAAAATAATTAAGATTCATACCATATGCCATGTCAAATTTAGTTTTACTGCCATTTAATCCACTTGGATCGGTGGTTTCGGTTCCGTTTAACTTCCCAAATCCATTGTATTGAATGTCATAAAGATGGCTTAGTCTAATACCAAGACTAAGTCGGTTAAACTTTGCTTTAGCAGCAGGCTTGGCTGTTACTGTGGTACTAGTAACTGTTTGTGTGCCTTGAGGAGCTTGTGCTAATAGGGTTGTTCCCCCTATTAGCATGGCTGACATCACTATTGCTTTTGTTATATTTAAACAATTTGTATTCATGATCTTGTTTCGTGTTTTTAGTTTTGTTTAAATTTATTTAGTAATTACAATTGGCTTAACGCTTGTTTTGCCTGCTTGTGTTAAGCGTACAAAATAGGTTCCATCTGCTATATTACTTAAATCTAATTGTGTAATGAAAGTATTGATTTCAGTTTCGTAAACTAATTTTCCTAAAGCATCAAATACTTTAACACTAGTTTCTGTTGCACTTTGATCATCTAATTCAATATATATCATTCCATTTGATGGATTTGGATACATTTTAAATCCTACTTGTGTGTTTGCATTGTTTACTCCAATATTTACACCTATTGCATAAGCATCACTTTCTGTACTACATCCTTCTTTTGAACTCACTTTCACAGAATATAATCCTGAGCGTGTTGTATTATAAGACTGGCTAGTTGCTCCCGCAATTGGCTGACCATAACGTAACCATTGGTAGAAAGTAAACTGCTGCTGTACTTGTAACACTGTTGATGTTTTACGATCTATTACTGGTTTATCTGGTGCACGATTTACTGTTACAAAGAAGTTTCCTGCTGTTACACATTTTAAGCTATCTGTAAATGTATAGGTAACATTATAATTTCCAGATCCTGATAACGATGGATCAAACATTTTTCCATCTAATGTTACGCCACTTCCTGTAAAGGTATAAACACCTTTTGCATTGGTTGGAGTTAAGTTAAATGTTGCTACGCTGCTACAAACTGTAATATTACTGAACGAATCTGGTACGTATTTAGGGTAAATTGTTACGGTATAACTACGTGTTACTTTGTTGCCTGATTTATCTTCAAACGTAAACGTATTGATTGTAACTCCTACTGGGTATTTATTTCCTATTGTTACACCTGCAGTTTGTTTGATGGTTACACCTCCACAATTATCTGTTGCTGTTGGCATGTTAGGACTATAATCTGCTCCACAGTATCCAAATGTAACATTAGCTGGTACATTACTAACAACTGGTAATATAGTATCTAATACTGTTACTGTTACTATCATGCTAGTTTTATTTCCACTTACGTCTCCTACTATAATTTCTACTAAGTTTAAACCTGCATCGTTACAATTAAACAATGTTTTGTTTACTGTTCTTGTGGTAATGCCTACATTGTCTGTTGAAGCACTGTCTAAATCACTTGCTGTTAATATTACACTTCCAAATGAATTTAAGTAAAGTGTTTTGTTACGTGCTATGATTATTGGAGCCATGGTATCATTTACAATTACGTTCACATTTACTAACTCACTATTTCCACTTGCATCTGTTGCGGTAAAGCTAACAATGTTCAAGCCTAAGTTTGTGCCGTTAAATGTTGTTTTACTTAATGCCAATGTTGTGATACCACAATTATCTGTTGAGCCATTATTAACTTGTGCAGTTGTTATACTTGCTGTTCCACTTGCATTCAAATATACGTTCAAGTTATTGTTCACCACTACATTTGGTTTAAAGGTATCTAAAACTGTAACTGTAAAGCTTGCATTTGAAATGTTACCACTTGCATCTGTTGCTGTTAATGTTAATGTATTTGAATTAATTCCTCTGTCTGTACAATTGAATGATGATTTGCTAATTGATAGGTTTGCAATGCTGCAATTATCAACTGTTCCATTATTCACTTGTGCTGGTGTAATAATTGCTAAACCTAATCCATTTAAGTAAACTGTTAAGTTTTGTGCTATAACCGTTGGTCTAATTGTATCTAATACGGTAATTATTGCATTGGCTGTAGCTATATTATTACTAATATCTCTTACTGTTAATACTACTGCATTGTTTCCAACATTACTACATCCAAATGAAGTTTTACTCAATGTTAGGGTAGTTACTCCAACATTATCTGTTGAACCATTATTCACTTGTGCTGCTGTTACACTTGCTGAACCACTTGCATCTAAGTAAATGGTTTTGTTCTGTGCAATTGCAACTGGCATCATGCTATCTAACACATTTACGTTCACATTTACTGACTGGTTGTTTCCACTTGCATCTGTTGCTGTAAAGCTTACTATGTTTAAGCCCAAGTTTGTTGAGTTAAAGCTGGTTTTGCTTAATGATAAAGCTGTAATTCCACAATTGTCGTTTGAACCATTGTTTACTTGAGCTGTTGTTAATGTTGCTAATCCACTTGCATTTAAGTAAATATTCAAATTGTTATTTACAACTATATTAGGTCTAATGGTATCTAGTACTGATATATTAGCCAATGCTGTTGAAGTATTACCACTACCGTCTGTTACTGACAATGTAATGATATTTGAATTGATTCCTCTGTCTGTACAATTGAATGCACTCTTACTTAATGTATAGGTTGCAATGCTGCAATTATCTGTTGAGCCATTATTTATTTGGGCTGGTGTAATGCTTACTTGACCTATTGCATTTAAATAAAGGGTTAGGTTTCTTGCTACAACTATTGGTCTTACTGTATCTAATACTGTAATTGTGGCAGTTCCTGATGTGCTATTGTTACTGATATCACTTACTGTTAAAGTAACTATGTTAGCTCCAAGATCTGTACAGCTAAATGCTGTTCTACTTAATAATAAACTAGTAACGCCTACGTTATCGCTAGATCCATTATTCACTTGCGCTGCTGTTACACTTGCTGTGCCACTTGCATTTAAGTAAATAGTTCTGTTCTGTGTAATAACTACTGGTCTTACTGTATCTAACACGGTTACTATTACATTCACAGTTTGGCTATTGCTACTATTATCTGTTGCGGTAAATGTGATATTGTTAATTCCCAAATCAGATGCTGTATATGCTGTTTTACTTATACTCAATGTTTGAATGGTACAATTATCCGTTGTTCCATTGTTTACTTGAGCTGCTGTTAAACTTGCTGTACCAACAGCATTTAAATAGATTGTTCTGTTTTGAGTTAACACATTTGGCTTAATTGTATCTAACACGGTTACCGTTGCATTAATTGTTCTAAAGTTGCCACTTGCATCTGTAACTGTTACTGCTACCGTGTTTATTCCTAAGTTAGCACAACTAAAGTTGTTTTGGCTTATGATACTTAATAATCCTGTTGAACAATTATCGCTGCTACTTAATATTACTTGTGATGCTGTTAAGCTTGCCGATCCGGTTGAGTTTACATAAATACTAGCTGATTTGGTCGTTAATAATGGTCTTACCGTATCTAATACTGTTGCGGTAAATGTTCTACTTCCAATGTTTCCGGTAACGTCTGTACCATTTAATGTAATCGTGTTTACTCCAATATTAGCACAAGTGAATGCTGTTTGGCTTAATGTTTTTGTCACAATACTACAATTGTCTGTACTTGAACTGTCAACGTCTGATACTGCAATATTAGCTGTTCCTGTTGCGCCTATATAAACGTTTATGTTTTGTTTTGGACGCATAGTTGGGCGAATGGTATCAAATACGTTTACTACAAAACTGGTTGTTCTAACATTGCTATTCACATCGGTTACAGTAAATATGATATTATTAGTTCCTAAATCTGTACATGTATAGTTGCTTTTGCTAATAGCAAATGTTGATACACCACAATTATCTGTACTGTTATTATTCACTTGAGATGCTGTGATTGATCCTGTTCCTGCAGCATTTAAATAAACACTCTGGTTAGATACAATTGCATTTGGTGCTATCGTGTCTAAAATATTTACTGCTACTGTTGCTGAATGTGAATTACCACTTTGATCTTGAACGGTAAATAAGATATTATTGATTCCTGTGTTTGAACAATTGAATACTGATTGACTCAATACTCTACTTGTAATGGTACAATTATCGGTACTTGCACTGTCTAATAAACCAGCATTGATTGTTACTTGACCATTTACTGATAAATAAGCATTGAATCTTGCTTTTGGTCTTGCTACTGGCGCTATTGGATCTAATACAACAACGGTTGTTGTTCCTGTATTTACATTACCATTTACGTCTGTTACGGTTAAGGTTACTGTTTTAACTCCTAAATCTGTACATGAAATAGTTGTTGGCGAAACTGTTACACTTGCTATTCCGCAAGCATCTGTACTACCATTATTAAACTGTGGTGCCGTAATTCCAACACTTCCTGATTGATTTAAATACAATACTATTCCATTTACAATATTCACTACTGGTCTTACTGTATCTTGTATTGTTACTACTGCTGTACCTGTTTTTATATTTCCATTTACATCGGTTACGGTTAATACTACTGTATTAGCGCCAATATTTGAACAACTAAAGTTGTTTGGTGAAACAGTTGTCGTTGCGATTCCACAGGCATCACTTGATCCATTATTCACTTGTGAAGCTGTAATTGAGGCTGCTCCTAAGTTGTTTAATTGAACGGTTATGTTCTGTGTTACTACTACTGGTCTTACTGTATCTGCTATAGTTACTATTGCCGTTCCTGTTTTTACATTCCCTTTATTATCGGTCACGGTTAAAGTTACCGTATTTGCTCCAATATTTGAACAGGTAAAGGTACTTGGTGATACAGTAGTCGTTGCAATTCCACATGCATCACTTGATCCATTATTTACTTGTGAAGCTGTAATTGATGCTGCTCCTAAGCTACTTAATTGAACGGTTATGTTTTGTGTTACTACTACTGGTCTTACTGTATCTGATACGGTTACTACTGCTGTACCGGTTTTAATGTTTCCATTTACATCGGTTACGGTTAACGTTACTGTATTGGCTCCTGTATTGGTACATGTAAATGTGTTTGGTGATACTGACAATGTTGCTATGCCACATGCATCACTTGATCCATTATTTACTTGTGCACCTGTAATTGAAGCGGTTCCCAAGTTGCTTAATTGAACGGTTATGTTTTGTGTTAATACAACTGGTCTTACTGTATCTTGTACGGTTACTGTTGCATTTCTAGTAGTAATATTACCGTTTACATCGGTTACGGTTAATACTACTGCATTGTTTCCAATATTAGTACATGTAAAAGTGGAAGGAGTAGCTGTTCTTGTTGCTATTCCACATATATCGGATGAGCTGCCTGTAATTTGTGCTCCTGTAATGGTAACTGTTCCTAAACTGTTTAACTGTACTGTAATGTTTTGTGACACTACTGTTGGTGTAATCGTATCGGCTACGGTTACTACTGCTGTGCCTGTTCTAACATTTCCGTTTACATCGGTTACTGTCAAGGTTACTGTGTTTGCTCCAATATTTGAACACGTAAAGGTATTTGGTGATACGGCATAAGTGGCTATTCCACAAATATCTGTTGATCCATTATTTATTTGAACGCCTGTGATTGAAGCAGTACCCAAACTGTTTAATTGAACTGTGATGTTTTGTGTATTTACTACTGGTCTTACTGTATCGGCTACGGTTACTACTGCTGTGCCCGTTTTAATGTTTCCATTTACATCGGTTACGGTTAATATTACTGTATTGTTTCCAATATTTGAACATGTAAATGTACTTGGTGATACTGATAATGTTGAGATTCCACATGCATCACTTGAGCCATTGTTTACTTGTGCCGCTGTAATTGTTACTGTTCCTATGCTACTTAACTGTGCTGTTATATTCTGTGTAACTACTACTGGTACTACTGTATCTAATACTGTAATTGTTGCTGTGCCTGTTTTGAAGTTTCCTTTGGTATCGGTTACTGTCAATACTACTGAGTTTGCGCCTAAATTTGAACATGTAAAGGTATTTGGTGAAACAGTATAGGTTGATATTCCACACGAATCACTTGATCCATTATCAACTTGTGAGCCTAAAACAGTTACTGTTCCATTTGAACCTAAATACGCATTTATGTTTTTAGTAATTACATTTGGTCTTACTGTATCTATTACGGTTACTGTAGCATTTCCTGTTTTAAAGTTACCATTCACATCGGTTACTGTTAATACTACTATGTTAGCACCTGTATTTGAACATGTAAATGTACTTGGACTTGCTGAATAAGTAGCAATTCCACATGCATCTAATGAACCGTTATTAATTTGAGTACCTAATATACTTGCTGTTCCTGTTGAACTTAAGTATACTGAAATGTTCTTTGTAATTACTGTTGGTTTAATGGTATCAAATATAGTTACTACTGCTGTGCCTGTTCTAACGTTTCCGCCTAAATCTGTAACGGTTAAGGTAACTGTATTTAATCCAATATTTGCACAACGTAATATATTTGGTGTTACTGTCATACTTGCTATGCCACAGAAATCTGTTGAACCATTATCTATTAATGCAGGTGTAACTGCTATTGCACCATTTGTTGCTAAATAAAGTCTTCTGTTTTGTGTAATAACTATTGGTGCTATTGTATCTGTTACTGTTACCGTTGCAATTCCTGTTTTAATATTTCCATTTACATCGGTTACCGTTAAGGTAACAATGTTTGCTCCAATATTTGTACATGTAAATGAACTTGGTGATACTACTGTTGTTGCTATGCCACATGCATCGGTTGATCCATTGTTAACTTGTGCTGCTGTTACTGAAACTGTTCCTGTTGCACTTAATATAGCTGTAACATTTCGGGTAATAACAATAGGTGTAATAGTATCTAATACTGTAATTACTGCTGTAGCTGTTTTAAAGTTTCCTTTTGTATCTGTTACTGTTAATACTACATTGTTATTTCCAATATTTGAACAATTGAATGTTGCTGGTACTACTGCATAAGTAGCTACGCCACAATTATCTGTTGATCCTCCATTTACTTGTGTCCCTAAAACTGTTACTGTACCTGCTGTTCCTAAATAAACTGTGATGTTTCTAGCAATTACATTTGGCTTAATGGTATCTTGTACGGTTACGATGGCTGTACCCGTTCTTATGTTTCCATTTACATCAGTTACGGTTAATGTTACTGTGTTTGCTCCTGTATTGGCACATGTAAATGAGGTTGGCGAAGCTGTTACCGCTGCTATTCCACATGAATCATATGATCCATTATTTATTTGCGCAGCTGTAATTGAGGCTGTTCCTGTAGCACTTAATTGAACAGTTATGTTTTGTGTTACTACTACTGGTCTTACCGTATCCGATACAGTTACTATTGCTGTTCCTGTTTTAAAGTTTCCACTTAAATCTGTTACGGTTAAGGTTACTGTATTTGCCCCTATATTGCTACATGTAAATGTTGATGGTGAAACTGATAATGTTGAAATTGTACAATTATCTGTTGATCCATTATTTACTTGTGCACCTGTTAAGGTTAAGGTTCCATTTGACCCTAAATACGCTGTTATGTTTTTAGTGATCACATTTGGTTTGATCGTATCTGATAATGTTACTGTTGCTGTTCCTGTTTTTATGTTTCCTTTGGTATCTGTTACTGTTAAGGTCACAATGTTTGATCCAATATTAGCACAGGTAAATGTACTTGGCGAAACTGCTACTGTTGCTATTCCACATGCATCGCTTGAACCATTGTTTATTTGTGCAGCTGTAATTGTTGCTGTACCTAAACTGCTTAATTGAACGCTTATGTTTTGTGTTATTACAACTGGTCGTACTGTATCTTGAACGGTTACAATAGCTGTACCTGTTTTTACATTGCCATTTAAATCGGTAACGGTTAATGTTACTGTATTTGCTCCTGTATTTGAACACGTAAATGTACTTGGTGATACTGATAATAATGAAGTATTTACACCACATGCATCGGTTGAACCATTGTTAACTTGTCCAGCTGTGATTGTTGCATTTCCTGTTGCATTTAACTGTACTGTTATGTTTTGTGTAATCACTACTGGTCTTACTGTATCGGCTACGGTTACAATCGCTGTGCCTGTTTTTACATTGCCATTGTTATCTGTTACTGATAAGGTTACTGTATTTACTCCAATATTTGAACATGTAAATGTACTTGGTGATACTGATAATAATGAAGCATTTACGCCACACGCATCGGTTGAACCATTGTTTATTTGAGCACCTGTAATTGTTGCACTACCTGTTGCATTTAATTGAACTGTTATGTTCTGTGTATTTACTACTGGTCTTACTGTATCGGCTACGGTTACTGTTGCATTTGCTGTACTGATATTTCCATTCACATCTGTTACAGTTAATACTACTGCATTTGTACCAATATTTGAACACGTAAATGTACTTGGTGTTACTGATAATAATGATGTGTTTACACCACATGCATCGGTTGAACCATTGTTTATCTGAGCGCCTGTTATTGAAGCATTTCCTGTTGCATTTAATTGAACTGTGATGTTCTGTGCTATTGCAACTGGTCTTACTGTATCTATTACTGTTACGATTGCTGTGCCTGTTTTAACGTTATTATTCACATCTCTTATTGTTAAAACTACCGTGTTGCTGCCTACGTTTAAGCAACTGAATGATGTCGGTGATACTGTTACTGTTGATATTCCACATGCATCGCTTGATCCATTGTTTATCTGTGATGCTGTAATTGAAGCTGATCCACTTGCATTTAAGTAAATAGTTTTGTTTTGTGTTATTACTATTGGTGTAATGGTATCAACAACTGTAACTATAGCTGTGGTTGTTTTTAAGTTTCCATTGATATCTGTTACTGATAATGTTACTATATTGGCGCCAACATTTGTACATGTAAATGTACTTGGCGAAACACTGTAACTAGCAATGCCACAATTGTCTGTACTTCCATTGTTTACTTGAGATCCTGTAATCAAAACATTTCCTGTTGCATTTAAATAAACTGAAATATTTTGTGAAACTACTGTAGGTTTAATCGTATCTAATACTGTCACTATTGCTGTGCCTGTTTTTACATTATTGTTGTAATCTCTTGCTGTTAATGTAACTGTATTTGGCCCTACTTGTGTACAATTAAATATGGAAGGCGAAACTAATAATGAGGTGATTACACATGCATCACTTGTTCCATTATTAACTTGAGCAGCTGTTATTAAGCCCGTACTTCCTGATGCATCTAAATAGGCATTGATATTACGTGTAATTACTACTGGCTTAATTGTATCTTGAACCAATACTGTAGCCACTCGAGAACTAACATTGTTACTTGCATCTCTTGCTGTTAATACTACTGTGTTTGGACCTACTTGAGCACATGTAAATGTGTTTGGTAATACACTTAATGTAAAGTTACATGCGTCTGATGATCCATTGTCAACTTGACTAGGCAAAATTGTTATGTTTCCTGTTGCATCTAATTGTGCTGTGATGTTTTTTGTTAAAACTATTGGTCTAATGGTATCTCTAACGTTGATTGAAGCACTCACTGAATCTTTATTTCCTGAAGCATCTGTTACAATTAAGTAAATAGTGTTGAAGCCTACATTGCTACAAGTAAAGGTTGATTTGCTTATTGTTCTTGTTGAAATAGTGCAATTGTCTGTACTTCCATTGTCTATTTGTGACGCAAGTATACTTCCATTGCCTGATCCATCTAAGAATAATGTTAAATCCTGACTTACTACTGTTGGTTTAATTAAATCTTGTACGGTTACTGTTGCTGCTGCAGAATCTTTATTTCCATAATTATCTGTTACAACTAAATAAACTGTATTTGACCCAATATTTGAACAATTGAAAGCGGTTTTACTTAAAACTCTTGTCGCTATACCACAATTGTCTGTACTTCCATTGTCTATTTGAGCTATTGTCAATGTTGAATTGCCAAATGCATTCAATTGAATGGTTGCATTTTTGGTTACTACTACTGGCTTAACTACTTCTGAAAGTGTTACTACTGATACGCCTGTTTTTATATTGCCATTGTTATCGGTCACTGTTAAGGTAACTGTAACTGGTGTGCCAATATTTGAACAGTTAAATGTATTAGGTGTTACTGTCATACTTGCTATTCCACATGCATCACTTGATCCATTGTTTACTTGTGAACCTGTAATTGTAGCATTTCCTGATCCATCTAATGGAACTGTTATGTTTTTAGTGATTACTATTGGTCTTACGGTATCTGATACCGTTACTATAGCTGTACCCGTTTTAACGTTTCCATTATTATCCGTTACCGTTAAGGTTACTGTATTGGCTCCAATATTTGAACAAGTAAAGCTGCTTGGTGAAATTGTTGTTGTTGCTATTCCACATGCATCGCTTGATCCATTATTTACTTGTGATGCTGTAATTATTTTGTTTCCTGTTGCATCTAATTGTACTGAAATGTTTTGTGTTACAACTACTGGTCTTACTGTATCTGATACGGTTACTATTGCTGTTCCTGTTTTAATATTTCCATTAACATCTGTTACCGTTAAAGTTACTGTGTTATTTCCAATATTTGAACAAGTAAAGCTGCTTGGTAAAATTGTTGTTGTGGCTATTCCACATGCATCGCTCGATCCATTATTTACTTGTGATGCTGTAATCGTTGTATTTCCTGTTGCATCTAATTGAACGGTTATGTTTCTAGTTATCACAACTGGTCTTACTGTATCTGATACGGTTACTGTTGCTGTGCCTGTTTTTACATTTCCATTTACATCAGTTACCGTTAAGGTTACTGTATTGGCTCCAATATTTGAACAAGTAAAGCTGCTTGGTAAAATTGTTGTTGTAGCTATTCCACATGCATCGCTCGATCCATTATTAACCTGTGACGCTGTAATTGTTTTGTTTCCTGTTGCATCTAATTGTACTGTGATGTTTTGGGTTACAACTACTGGTCTTACGGTATCTGATACGGTTACTGTTGCTGTGCCTGTTTTAATATTTCCATTAACATCTGTTACCGTTAAAGTTACTGTGTTATTTCCAATATTTGAACAAGTAAAGCTAGATCGGAGAGCACACGTCTGAACTCCAGTCACCTGAAGCTATCTCGTATGCCGTCTTCTGCTTGAAAA
>CAIUQQ010000034.1 GCA_903901345.1 uncultured Bacteroidota bacterium
AGTCGCATGTTTTTTATTTTGTGTTAATCCGTATTTTTCTGTGATCGACCTGAAGATCAGTATTGCAGCCTACCTTTAGTTTGACTCACCCGCAGGGAGGGGTGAATTATCTATTTTTTCATTTGTCCTCGTTAATTCTTTTAAAGCTTCGTATGGCTTTGGATAAGCTTCTCTCCTTAAAATGGTTTGAATAGCTTCTGCTACTACAGCCCAATTATTATCCAAGTCTTTCTCAATAGCTGGTTTGTTTAATAATAATTTGTTTAAGCCTTTTAAAATAGACTTGTAAGCAATTAAACTATGTGCCAAAGGAACTCCAACATTACGCAAAACAGTGCTATCCGTTAAATCTCTTTGCAACCTACTAATTGGTAATTTAGCTGAAAGATGTTCAAAAATTGCATTTGCAAAACCTAAATTACCTTCAGCATTTTCAAAGTCAATAGGATTCACTTTATGTGGCATAGCACTACTGCCAATTTCACCAGCTTTTAGTTGTTGTTTAAAATAATCCATCGATACATATTGCCATACATCTCTTGTAAAATCTATCAAAATGGTATTGATTCTTTTTAAGCAATCAAACAATGCTGCTAAATTATCATAATGTTCAATTTGAGTAGTAGGATAGGAGCGACTTAATCCTAAATTTTGACAAAAATTATTTCCGAATTCATGCCAATTTATATTTGGATATGCTAAATGATGTGCATTGAAATTTCCTGTTGCACCACCAAATTTAGCCGAAAATGGTATTTGGTTTAAATGTTTTATTTGCTCATTCATTCTACTTGCAAAAACCATCCATTCTTTTCCAAGTTTTGTTGGTGATGCTGGTTGACCATGAGTTTTTGCTAGCATTGGAATTTCTTCCCAATCTTTAGCTTGTTCTTTTATTTTTTTTAAAACCAATAATATATTTGGTAAAATAACATTGGTTAAAGCATCTTTTATACTTAATGGAATTGCCGTGTTATTTATATCTTGACTGGTAAGTCCAAAATGTACAAACTCACTAGTTTCGTTTAAATTTAAAATTTCTAGTTTTTGTTTTATAAAATATTCAACAGCTTTAACGTCATGATTAGTTGTTTTTTCAATTGTTTTTATTGTTTCAGCATCAGCTATTGAAAAATCTTTGTAAATATTTCTAAGTTGATCTTCATTAATTACATGTTTACTAAATTGATCAAGGTTTTGTTTATGTAAAAATATAAAATACTCAATTTCAATTAATACTCGGTATTTTATTAATGCAAATTCAGAAAAGTAATTTGATAAATCAACGGTTTGGTTTCTATATCTACCATCAATAGGTGAGGTAGCTGTTAAATTTTCAAGAATCATATTTGGCTTTAAATTGTGTGTTTATTATTTCTTTTTTTTGTTTCCTAATGAGTTTAAAAAGCGATACCAACTGCCTGCTTTTATTCCTTGATGGTTCCTTGTTATATCTGTGTGGTTGAAGTCTAGTCCTGGCCTCTCTCGACACTAAGTTTTTTAATGTGTTAACACTACTATTTCTTAAATATTTTGGAAACATTTAAATGAAACGGCTCGTTTTGGATTTTTTTTTTGTTCTCACTGAGTCAGCAGAGTCGAAACTCAGTAGGCTGAAAACGCGGTTTAGTCCACAAAAAAAAATAATAAGCTAAAAGAATCTCGTTATGGAAAGTGTTTAAGGGGAGTAAACAAGAATGGACAAAAATTTAAAAAAATTATAACAAACCATTTCTCGCTCCCAACTAAACAAGTTTAACCTCAAAACCTTTAACTCTAAGAAATTCGTGCAATATTGTCAAACAATTATTTTCTAACTCACACCCCTCATCGAGAAATTTATCAGATGTATACATAGCAGGGTCCAACTTATCAACATCTTTAAATCCTTCTCTCAAGCAGAACGATACTTGAACTGAAACTCTATTATTATCAAAAGAGTTTTTAGTAACTTCTGATATAGAATGTGAATTACACACAATCCAAGTCCCACCCCCAAAAGCTACAATGCTAACGTGATCTAATAGATGATTAATTTCCCTATTATTGAACCTTTCTGTATCATGTAATCCTACATCATAATAATACATCTAAATTTAACTCACTAACGCCAAAGTTCCATGATCCGTAATTAATACTAATAATTACATTTACATATCCGTTTCTGACATGATCACAATGCTTGCCATGATAATTTCCTCAAGAATTAAATGATACGTGTGTATTAGAAAAATCTTACTAATTTTTATAAGTTTATATTTTACCTGGACCATATGTAGCTAATCTCCAGTGAGCTGCAG
>CAIUQQ010000035.1 GCA_903901345.1 uncultured Bacteroidota bacterium
AAAATAATGTTAGGGTGCTTAAAAGTTAGCAAAAAGGATTCATATCCGTTAGCTAACGGACGGCAGTTCTGGAAATAAAAATAATGTTAGGGTGCTTAAAAGTTAGCAAAAAGGATTCATATCCGTTAGCTAACGGACGGCAGTTCTGGAACTAAAAATAATGTTAGGGTGCTTAAAAGTTAGCAAAAAGGATTCATATCCGTTAGCTAACGGACGGCAGTTCTGGAAATAAAAATAATGGCGGGGTAGCTCAGATGGTTAGAGCACAGGATTCATAACCCTGAGGTCGGCAGTTCGATTCTGCTCCCCGCTACAAACAAAAAAGTTGCCAAATTTGGTGACTTTTTTTGTTTACGAATATTTCAAAACCTTATTTTGGTCTGTAACCACTCTGCTTTAATATTTCGTCCCAATTATTATTATTCATAATTTCAGCAAGGGAAGCACCCGTTTTGTCAGCGTAGTTTTCTATAATTTTATAACCACAATATACACCTAGCGAAGGCGCACTTTCCTGCGGAATTCCTTCAGCAGCAGTAAAAGGTCCGTCAGTTAAAAAGCGCATGTATTCATTCGGATTTTTTTCGTATAATAATTTCTTATCTACAAAAAAGCTCCAAATTTGGTTTTCACTTTCATTGCACCAATCCATTTGTTTTTTTGTATATCCAAACACCAAAGTATCATTTAACTCTGGCAATATTTTTTTAGTAAAATACCTCACTTTTGCTTCAAAAAGCATATATGCTAAAAAACGTTTGTCCTTTAATTGTTTGTCGAAACTAGAAATGGCAATTGCTTTTAAGGTATTTGGAACAATATAATCTTTGGTCATTTTGGTACGCATAAACTCCGGGAATTCTGCAGGATAAAAAGGATAATCTTGGCCTAAATACATGTCTAATCCTATTCCAATAATACTATCATAAGCGCAATGGGCTTCGGTAAATTCAGAAATATAACTTACAAAATGTGGAATTTTTACTTCAGGAAATTCTTTTTTATATCGGCTCATGGCTACCGAAAGTTCATCTTCTATTTTATTTAAATTTGGATAAGCGCTATCAACTTCGTGTTTAAGTGCTAAAATGCTTGGATATTTTACAAAGCCAACTAAACTTTTGGCATAAAATGGATCATTGGTTTGGGGTAATAAACCTAGTGTGTTTTCACAAAATCCAAAGTAAAATTCATCATATTTTTTAGCAATATTTGCAAAATGAGCATCATTTACTAAATTGGTGTCATTTAAAATTAAGTCTTGTTCAAACCTAGTAATGTTAATGTGGTCAACATCTTTTGCCTCGTTTTCAATGCTTGGATTATTGCTGCAAGCAGCTAAAAAACAAATGAATATACCTGTAAAAAAAATGTTACTGTTTTTGTTAAAACTATCAATAAATTGCAATGCTTTCATGGCAACAAAAATATGAGAATAAAAAACATTTTTGCTTTAATTATTTGTAGTTTTATAATAAGCAAAACCAATGCACAAATTTCCGATGAATCGAAGTATGAATTTGGACTAAGAATAGCTCCGCAAGTGAGTTGGAGTAAGCCCGATAGTAAAAGTATTACTGATGGTGGTATTAGTTTGGATTGGAATTATGGTTTTCATGTGGCTAAAAAATTCACTTCTCGTTACGCCATTGCTTTGGAGGTAAACGTAATTAACATGACTTCAAAAATTAAAATTACGGATTCTATCAAAGTGTTTTCGCCTAATGAATTACCTGCAGGAGCATCTACTTCCGACATGTCGTTGAATTATCATTTACGTTATTTGCAAATTCCAATTTTGTTTAAAATGACCACAGATCCATTTAAAGACAAGTGGAAAGCTTATGGCGAATTTGGATTGGGTTTAAGTTTTTTATTGCGTAGCAAAGTAGATGTAAGTTCTTCTGTTTTGAAATTAAATGAAGTAGACGTTGATAATCCTGATAATGGAGATATTTTTTATATTAACAGTGATAAGTTTGATAAAAATTATAGCACACAAATTAATATGTTACGTCCATCATTTATTATTGGCGGAGGATTAGTTTATGATTTAGTTGGAAACACAAAAGCATATGTTGGATTAAGATATGATAATGGTTTAGCAGATTTTATGGATTCTGATAAATGGACGGCAATCAATAGTTTTACAGCTTTAAATTTTGGCATTATTTTTTAGGTTTTAAAAGTTAAAAAACTTTATAAGTTAAATATAAATTTGAAAATAATATTAGCACAACTGAATTACCATACTGGTAATTTTGAGTTAAATACACAGAAAATTATTGACGCCATTAACCAGGCAAAAATTGCGCAAGCTGATTTAATCGTTTTTTCTGAATTATCGGTTTGCGGTTATCCTCCTCGCGACTTTTTAGAGTTTCACGATTTTATAAATTTATGCAAACAAAACGTGAACATTATTGCGGAGCATTGTGTGGGAATAGCTGCTATTATTGGTTCTCCAACTGTTAATCCCAAAACTGAAGGCAAAGATTTATTTAACTCAGCCTACTTTTTAGCAGATGGAAATGTGCAGCAAATTATACATAAAACCCTATTGCCAAATTACGATGTGTTTGACGAATACCGTTATTTTGAACCCAACAGAGTTTTCGAAATTGTAAATTATAAAGGTAAAAAATTGGCCATTACCATTTGCGAAGATTTGTGGAATTTAAACTCTAACCCAATGTATATTCAGTGTCCAATGGATGAGTTAATAAAACAACAGCCTGATTGCATTATAAATATTGCTGCTTCGCCATACAGTAAAGTGCAAATAAATACACGTTTGGCAGTTTTAAAAATGAACGCCATGAGATATCATTTACCGCTTATTTATGTGAATCATATTGGTGCGCAAACGCAATTAATTTTTGATGGTGGAAGTTGTGTGTTGAACAGCAATGGCGATATTGTAAAGCAATTGAACCATTTTGAAGAAGACACCTTAACGGTGGAATTGGATGCAATAAATTCAATGGAAAACATTCCTCAAAATAAGGATAATGAAATAATAAATTACCAAAATATAGAACAAGCATTGGTGCTTGGTATAAAAGAATATTTTAGAAAACAAGGATTTAAAAAAGCCATACTTGGTCTTTCGGGTGGAGTAGATTCAGCCATTGTGGTATATTTGGCTGCCAAGGCTTTGGGTGCCGAAAATGTAATGGCGGTAATGTTGCCTTCGCAATACAGCAGTGATCATTCAGTAAGTGATTCGGAGCAATTAGTTGAAAATTTAGGGGTAAAAAGTGATTTGATTTCCATAGATAATACTTTTGCTGCTTTGCAAAATACCTTAAGCAAACAGTTTGAAAATACGGAATTTGGCATTGCTGAAGAAAATATGCAAAGTAGGAGTAGGGCTGTTATTTTAATGGCATTGGCCAATAAATTTGGTTATATTTTACTCAATACTTCTAACAAAAGTGAGCTGGCTGTTGGTTATGGTACTTTATATGGCGATATGTGTGGTGGCATTTCAGTGATTGGTGATTTATACAAAACCGAAGTATATGCGCTGTGTGATTATATAAACAGAAATGAAGAAATTATACCTAAAAATATTTTAACAAAAGCTCCAAGTGCTGAGTTACGTCCAAACCAAAAAGACAGTGATTCATTACCTGATTATGAAGTTTTAGATGCCATTCTGTTCCATTATATTGAAGAGCGAAAAGGTCCGCAAGAAATAATTGCATTGGGTTTTAGCGAAGCATTGGTTTTACGAACTTTAAAAATGGTAAATACCAATGAATGGAAACGGTTACAAGCACCTCCAGTTTTAAGGGTTTCAACCAAATCGTTTGGCCCCGGCCGCAGAATGCCTTTGGTAGCAAAGTATTTGGGTTAAATTCGAAAAAATATTCCGATTTTTCGGAACTAAATTCGAATTTATTTACTCTCATTCAAAATAAAAATCATGGAAGTAATAGTCTTTATACTGCCATTGTTGGTGTCCTCGCCAATAATAATAAACTGCCTGTGGTTACCCAAGTTTTGTCCGTGGTTGTGTCTCACTTTTTAGCCCGCTGATAACGCAGATTTTCGCTGAATAACAATAGTATTAAAGACGAGTCACGTTAAATTTCAATAGAATGATATGCTTTATAATTTAATTCACGATTTCAATAATAACAATTTTCTTTATGCACTATGCAAAAATACCTCTGCAGGAATACTGAAATAATTTTTAAGTTTTTGAGCAGTTTTTAAAGTGATTTCTCGTTTTCCTGAAAGAACTGCAGAAACATGCCCTTTGCTCCCAATTATTGGTTCTAAATCTTTTGCTTTGATGCCCATTTCTAACATTTTATATTTAATAACTTCCAAGGCATTAAGTTCAGGTAATTGATAATGTTTATCATCATAATCCTTTATCAATACCATTAATAAATCTAACTCATCATGTTCAGCAGAATTTGGTGATGCATGAAATATTTCCATTAATCTGATGGAAGCTTTTTGGTATTCTTCTTCGGTTTTTATTACTTTCCAGATCATATTTAAAGTATTTTATTGGTTAATATTTTTGTGTCAAATGAAATAGTTTCAACATTTATTTTATCATATTCTTTGTGTGTACCAAACCAAATTACATAACAAGCATTTTGTAAAAAATTTATTGAAACAATAAGCCTGAATTCATTAACTTTTATATTAAAAACTACCCTGTTATTATTTACAATACTGGCATTTCCATATATTTTTTTTAGTTCATTGAAATTGTTAAATTTTTGCTTAGTAAACTCATTATACCAAATCATTATTTGCGTTTCAGCAAGTGGATATTTTTTGATGTAATATAAAATCGTTTTCTTTACAAGGATTTTCATGCACAAATATAGTAAAAGTTTTCATTTTGCAAACTTATTAGTTTTAAAATTTATTTTTTCGTATTTTCTTTTTCCTTTATTCAAAATAAAAATCATGGAAGCAATTCACTTATTGCTATGCAAATAAATTATCATTGCACCCATAAAATTACATCATTTACCCAAACAAAAAATTACAATTATGGAAGTTAAAGATAGCAACGGAACCTTGTTAAATGAAGGCGATTCGGTATCAATAATAAAAGATTTAAAAGTGAAAGGTTCGTCATCGGTTATTAAACGCGGAACCATTGTTAAAAATATTCGTTTAACTGACAGTGAAGCGGAAATAGAAGGAAAAGTAGAAAAATCGATGATGGTTTTGAAAGCCGAATTTGTTAAGAAAGCATAATATTTAAACCAATATTTCTAAAGAAACAGTTACGATTTTTGATAACTGTTTTATTTGTAAAATGTAACTAAACCAAATAATAACTTTTGTTATTACAATGAATAATTATTCAAAAAAAAAATCAATATAAATAACATGCAATACTATGTGTACTTATTTTTTAAAAAAAACTTGAACCACATAGGAACATAGAAAACATAGCATATAAACTATGTAACCTATGTATCTATGTGGTTTTTATTTTACTAATAATTTGTGTTTTATAAAAATATCAATGTTATGAACGAGGCTTTTAACAAATCGGAATCACCATGAGATTGCTTCGTTCCTAGCAATGACGTTAAATCAAGATCAAGTATATTTTTCAAAAAAACTGAAATGATAAAAATATCAATCTTTTCAATAATTGCTTTGCTGTTTTTTGCTTGCAATCAGGCACCCAATAATGCACAGATTTTAGATGATAAAATTATGCAAATTCACGATGAATCCATGGCAAAATCGAGTTTAGTATTGTCGTTAAAAAAGGAAATTAACAATAAAATAGATTCGATAGAAAATGGAGCTTTTAAAGATTCATTGTTAGTTATTTCAAGCCATTTGTACAAGGCCGACAGAAGTATGTTGGATTGGATGCACACATACAAAACTCCTAATTTAAAAGCGGATTCTGCCGAAAAATATTTGACCAATCAATTAGCTGAAATAAATAAAGTTTATAGTCTTACTTTTGAAAGCATCAACGAAGCAAAAGCCATTTTAAATAAATGATATATAAAATAATAACATTGGTATTATTGACAGGCGGATTGATTGCCTGTGGCAAAAAAAAACTACCTATTTTAGGGGAAAGAGCTGTAGATGTGAAATTGGTAAATGGCAAAGAAGTGGTTGACACCATTTATCAAACTGTTCCTGATTTTTCACTTACCAATCAAGATGGCAAAATCATCGATCAAAGTACTGTAAATGGTAAAATATATGTTGCCGATTTCTTTTTTGTTACTTGTCCTACCATTTGCCCAAGAATGAAAAAGAATTTGCTAACGGTTTATAATGTTTATAAAGGCAATTCAAACATATTATTTTTATCACATACCATTGATCCTGCACACGATTCTGTAGCAGTTTTAAAAGACTTTGCTGAACGCTTAGGCGCTGATAGTAAGCAATGGAATTTTTTAACAGGAAACAGAGATTCAATTTATGAATTAGCAACCCATGGTTATTATGCTACAGCATTGCCAGACTCTACAGAACCTGGTGGTTACGTGCATAGCGGTGGATTAATACTGATAGATAAAAACAGGCATGTAAGAGGAATTTATGATGGAACAAGTGAGAAGGATACCAAAACTTTAATAGCCGATATGGAGCTTTTATTGAATGAAAAAGAATAGCATTTTCCTTTTTATTGTTTTTGTTTTCATATACAGTGGTTGTATTGAAAACCAGTTTTCAAATGCTTCGGTGAATTTGGCTTCGGGTTACCAATTATATGAAAGAAATTGTAGCAATTGCCATCAAAAAGATGGAAGTGGTTTTGTACGTTTATATCCGCCATTATTGAATTCCGATTATATTTTAAATAATCCAAATATGGTTGATTCTATTATAAAACATGGGCAAAAAGGTTCCATAAAAGTAAATGGCGTAGAGTATAATTTGGCCATGCCAGCATATACAAAATTGAGTCAGCATGAAGTAAATCAAATTACATATTACGTACTAATTAAGTTCAATAAATTAGATTCGTTATTGGTTGAGTAGCATTTTTCAGATACTCATCATTAAAAATTACCGACAAAATTTAATAGTTTTTAAATAAGATAAAATAGTATCATATTTGCAGATATTATTTTATAGATGTTTAAATATTTAATATTTATCTTAATAAGTATTTTGATTAATGCAAATGTATATGCACAAAATACATTTACGTTAAGTGGTGAGATAAAAGATAGTTTAAACGGAGAAACATTAATTGGAGTCTTAGTAAAAGTTATTGAAACCAATAAAACTATTTCAACGAATAGCTATGGTTCTTTTTCTTTAAATTTACCAAAGGGAAAGTACACACTTGTTATTAGTTATTTAGGTTATCAAAATATAACTATTAAAACAAATTTGGACAAAAATACTTATCTTAATTTAACCTTGTTTCAAAAAAATTCATTTAAAAAAGAAGTACTTATTAAAGGAGAGCGTCAAGATCAAAATGTTATAAGTACTGAAATGAGTAGGGTGGAGCTTAGTGGTGAAAAGGTTAAAAAACTTCCAGTAATTTTTGGCGAACCCGATATTTTAAAAGCAATAACACTTTTGCCTGGAATAAAAAGTGGAGGAGAAGGAGGAACTGGTTTTTATGTGAGAGGTGGCGGACCCGATCAAAACTTAATTTTGATGGATGAAGCAGTAGTTTATAATCCTTCACATTTGTTTGGTTTTCTTTCAGTTTTTAACACCGATGTGGTTAAAAATATTGAAGTAATTAAAGGTGGAATTCCAGCAAATTTCGATGGTAGATTATCTTCTATTTTAAATGTAAACATGCGTGAAGGTAATAATAAGAAGTATGAATTTAATGGTGGAATTGGTTTAATTGCTTCTAGATTTAGTATAGAGGGGCCAATAAAAAAAAATAAAAGTAGTTTTTTAATTGCTGCTCGAAGAACTTATATTGACATGTTAGTTCAGCCTTTTTTACCTAAAAGTGCTCAAGGTAATTCATATTATTTTTACGATTTAAATTTAAAAATGAATTGGCAGTTAGGGGAAAAAGATAAATTGTTTTTATCAAGTTATTTTGGTAGAGATATATTAGCTTTTCAGAGTCCAATCAATAAAAATATAAATTTTAATCTAGGTTGGGGAAATGCAACTGCCTCTTTAAGATGGAATCATATTTATAAATCAAAGTTATTTAGCAATACTTCTTTAATTTATAATCGGTATGATTTATTCAATGATTTTAAATTTGGAACAAATGGTTTTAGCATTCGTTCAGGTATAAATGATTGGAATATAAAGTCGGATTTTACTTGGTATATAGCCAATAAACATATGGTAAAATTTGGGGTAAATTATATTTTCCATACTTTTATTCCAGGCATTGCAAGCGGAGCAATTGGCGCTATAAATTTAGACCAAGAAATTAGTAAACAATATGCACATGAATTAGTATTTTATGGTTTAGATGAATGGCAAGTTTTTCAAAGAGTATTAATAAATGTAGGTTTAAGAGTAGTAGGTTTTAATAGAGTTGGTCCTTATGAGCAAACTGAGTTTAATAGTGATAATCAAAAAACGGGGGTTGTAAAAAAATATGGTGTCAATGAAAGTATGGCTTTTTACCCAAGATTAGAACCACGCTTAAATGTAAATTATTTGCTTTCGGAAGCGTCTTCAATCAAAGCATCTTACATGGTAACTTACCAATTTATTCATTTAGCAACAACTAGTGGAGCGCAATTTCCTGTAGATTTATGGGTACCAAGCTCTAAACTGGTAAAACCACAAGAAGCGCAGCAAGTGGCCATTGGATATTATAGAAATTTTATGAATAATAAATATGAAGCAAGTGCTGAAACTTATTATAAAAAAATGATTAATCAGATTGAATTCAAGCCATTTTCACAATTATTTTTCAATGCAAATTTAGAAAAAGAAATGATTTTTGGACAAGGTGAAGCTTATGGACTAGAATTGTTTTTAAAGAAAAAAGTAGGGCGATTAAATGGTTGGATTGGTTATACTTGGAGCAGAGCATACAGGCAGTTTGATCAACTGAATCAAGGGCAAGCATATTTTTTTAAGTATGATAGAACTCACGATATGTCAATAGTATTAAGTTATAACATCAATAAAAAATGGTCTGGATCTTTTGTTTTTGTTTATGGAACAGGAAATGCTGTTACTTTACCTGTAGCACGTTATCCTTATAAAATTGGTTACGATGCAGTAACGAATCAGGTGAAATATACTTTTATTGATTTATACGATAAAATAAACTCATTTAGACTACCATCTTATCACAGAGCTGATATAAGTTTTAGCTATACACATAAAAAAACTGTAAAATGGGAAAGTACTTGGAACTTTAGTGTGTATAACATTTACAATAGAGCAAACCCATATTTTATATACTTTTATCCTGATTTAGATAAGTTAGAAGTAAAAGCTTATATGGTTTATTTGTTTCCAATATTGCCTTCTGTAGCTTGGAATTTTAAATTTTAGAAAATGAAAAATTTATTTATACCAATAGTATTTTTATTATTATTATCCTGCGAAAAAGAAATTGCAATAAATGTTCCCAAAAGTGAAATGCAATATGTAGTTGAAGCAAGTATTAACAATAGATTTCCATTTTTAAACTATGTTTTCATAAGCACATCTATTGATTATTTTAAACCAGATTTGTCATTATTTGGAGTAAAAAATGCTGAAGTTTTTATTACCCCAGGAACTATTATAGGAAAAGATACTTTTTACAATGAAGCAAATAAAATTAGACTTTTTTCGGTTGATACAATCTCTAAATTTATTCCAGCTTTAGACAGTATATTATCACCATTTACTGGTGTTTATATGAACCCAATTCAGTTAATTGGAAATGTTAATACTGCTTATAAATTAGATATTTCAATAGGGAATGGTGCTACCATAATTTCTGGTAAAACATATATTCCAAAAGTGGTTAATATTGATAGTATAAAGTATTATATAGAACCAATAAATGGTAGCAATACTAATGGTAAATCATTTGCAACATTTTGGTTTTATGATGTTTATGAACAAGATAATTATAAATTAGCAGGAAATATTAATTCAGATTCAATTATTTATGGTTGGGGAGCTTGTAGATTTTATAGAACTTTTGATGATGAATTTTTTAAAAATGGAGCGGTAACATGGTCTTTTTTTAGGTCATTTAATCAAGGAGATACCTTAAATTTATATTTGTCGCATATTGGTAGAAAAGAGTATATTTTTTGGAAATCATTTGAATACGCTATTACTAATTTAGGCCCTTTTGCTACTCCAGGTAATGTAAGTTCAAATATTAATGGGGCAATTGGTTCATTTACAGGATATGCAGTTGATTATAAACAAATTATTATGAAATAATTATTTTATGTTATTAAGTTAATAATTACATAACGTACAACTTATTACTTTTGCAAAATAATTGTATCCAAATAGTTTCTAAAAATGAAAAACAAAAACCAGTACAAAATTCTAGTTGTGGATGATGAAAAAGACATACAAGAATTTATTGAGTATAATTTAAAAAAGGAAGGTTATGATGTTTTTTTGGCAAACAATGGATTAGAAGCTATTGAACAAACTAAAAAAATAAAACCAGACTTAATATTAATGGATGTAATGATGCCATTGATGGATGGTATTCAGGCTTGTCAACAAATAAAAACAAATCCACTATTAAGCAAAATATTCATTGTGTTTTTAACGGCTCGTTCTGAGGAGTACAGCGAACTTGCAGGATTTGATGCAGGTGCCGATGATTATATTGCAAAGCCAATTAAGCCAAAGGTATTATTAACAAGAATTGCTGCTATTTTACGTAGAAAAGAAACACAAGTAGTAGAAAGTGTAGAACCCGAAAATATTCAATTAATAGTAAAAGGATTAATTATAGATAGAGATACTTTTATGGTGTATAAAGGAACTGAAAAAATTCAATTAGCACGTAAAGAGTTTGAATTGTTATATCTTTTGGCTAGCAAACCTGGAAAAGTTTTTAAACGTGATATTATTTTGGAAAAAGTTTGGGGCGATGAAGTAATAGTTGGTGATAGAACGATAGATGTTCATATTAGAAAAATTAGAGAAAAAATTGGTGAGGATTTGGTTGGTACTGTTAAAGGTGTTGGATACAAATTTGAAGATTAATATTTAAAAATATTTCTTCTTTTAATTAATAACCACGGTTCTTATCGTGGTTTTTTTTATGTCATTTTATGTCATTTTTGATAGACAATGATTTAATATTGGATTTGTATTTTTTATTTCAATTTATTTTCATTTTAATTGCTATTAGAAATTTAAAAACAAATCATTAATTTACAATAAAATTATCATAATGTAAATTTATGTTTCAGAAACTAACTAAATATAACCAATATAATATGAAAAACGAAGAAAAGTTGATTAGAAATATTATTTTAAATGATTATTTGGTAGCTAAAATTCCTGTGGGAGTTTATGTGTATTTAAAGGAATATAATGGCAATTCACGATTTGAATATGTAAGTCCTGTAATTTGCCAAATATTTGATTTGTCGGAAAGTGAAATAATAAATGATTCTCAATTACTTTTAAAGCAATTGTTCCCGAAGATTTCACTTCGTTTAATATAGCTAATGAAAATAGTTTAAAGGATTTATCACAATACTATTGGACTGGTAGGTTTTTGATAAATAATGAAATAAAATGGATAAATA
>CAIUQQ010000036.1 GCA_903901345.1 uncultured Bacteroidota bacterium
ATTAAAATCTTACACAAATAAATTTATGTAAGTATTTACTTGAAAAATGATTAATATAAAAACATCATTATTAATAATTACAAATTTACAAGAAGATTTTAGAGAAGTTTTAACTGCACATTAATGATATGAAAAAAACATTAGTCATTATATTTTTCTTACCCGTTTCATTAATTTGTGATTCTCAAATTTTGAATGCTTATGCAAAGGTGACAGGAATTAACGGAGCAAGTACGACGCTGACAGTTTCAAATGTGAACGAAGCCTCGCATACTTTTTCTGTTGGCGGTCAAGTAATTGTTATGCAAATGCAGGACGATGTTATTGGTACTAATACAACTAACATTTCATCTTTTGGTAACGTTAGCAGTATTGCTAATGCTGGTATTTATGAGATAAAGACAATAAGTAGTCGTTCACCAGCAACGGGTACTCCTACAACTATTACTTTCTCATCGGGTTTAGTTAATAGTTTTAACGTTGGAACTAATTCATCGGTTCAAATAATAACGTTTCGAGATTTGGGTTCAAATTATACTACAACAGCTAACATACTCGGTCTAGCTTGGGATGGCAATGTGGGAGGAGTTGTTGCAATTCAAGTTGCTAATACTTTAACTTTAAATCATAGTATACTAGCGGATGGGATTGGCTTTATTGGTGGCAGTAAATCTAATAATAATACTGGTTCTATTTGTACTGCTACTAATACTGCTTTGTACATTTCAAATAGTGCAAATTTAGGAAGTAAAGGTCAAGGTATTTACTTAAGCACATCTATTGGTTTTACAAACGGTCGAGGGAAAATACTAAATGGTGGTGGTGGTGGTGGAGATCACAATGCTGGCGGTGGTGGCGGCGCAAATTTTAGTAGTGGCGGACAAGGAGGTAATGGATATAATTCTGGCGCTACAACTTGTACTTTGTATCCTACTGGCGGCTTAGGGGGATTAGGTTTATCTTCATATATAACAAGCAGTAGAATTTTTATGGGGGGTGCAGGTGGTGGCGCTCAACAAAATAATAGTAATGGCACAAGTGGAGGAAATGGAGGAGGTATCATTTTGCTTAAAGCAAATACAGTCCTTACAAACTCAACTTGTTCAAGTGCGATTAAGATTTCTGCTAATGGCATTTCTGCGTCTAATACAACTGGAGGCGGTAATGATGGAGCTGGAGGAGGCGGAGCTGGTGGAAGTATTATTTTACAAGTCAACAATTACAGTAATACTAGTGCATGCCCATTAACTATTAATTCGAATGGAGGGAATGGTGGGAGTGTAACTAATGGTACGCCTCATGCTGGCGGAGGTGGAGGTGGTCAAGGAGTAATAATATTTTCCGGAAGCCAACCAACCTTAAATCTTACAAGTGCAACAAATTCTGGTAGTCCTGGATTAGATAACTCAGGAGGATCTTCATCTGGAACGAGCGGTGGAGGAATATCAAACGGAGGTATATTCAGTTCCTCATCAGGGCCTTTGCCAGTAGAATTAATTTATTTTAATGCTACTGCAGAAAAAACATGCAATAATGTTGTATGGAAATCTGCCATTGAAGTTAATTTTAAACACTATGAATTAGAAAGTTGCGAAGATGGAGTAAGTTTTAATAAAATTGCTACAGTTAATTCTATTGGTAATTTAACAAGTATTAATAATTATAATTATTTAGATATTAATTATTTTAAACCCTTTACCTATTATCGACTTAAAATTGTTGATGTAGATAATTCATTTAGTTATAGTTCAATTATATCTGTTGAATATGGGAAAAATACAAAGTCACAAATCATTGTTTTTCCTAATCCCGCATCAGATGAATTATATCTATCATTAATTTCTCCCGATCAAAAAGAGGGAACGATTGTTTTTCGAGATCTTTTAGGTAGATCAATTTTTCAGCAAAAAATTAATTGTTCTCTAGGTATAGAAAATATTTATATTAACACCACTGATTTTGCTTCTGGCACTTACATTATTAATATAAATTATAATGACGCCAAATCAGAAAATATTAAAGTAATTATCAATAATATGAAGTAATAAATATGTATTTTAAATTTATAATTATTAGCATTTATATAATTCAAGTTGTTTTTTGTGATTTTTTTACTATAAGCGCAACCGTAAATAATATAAAATTTATTTAAAAAAACAGTTATCTAATCGTATTAAACTTATCATTTTTTTGAATTTAGATAATGTGTCTTCTAAAAATGATAAGAAATTATTTGCGGAAGAGGTATCCCTACTTCGTTGACAAATATTGGCAACCAGTTTTACATCATCAATAAATTCAATCAGTGCATGATGTGAACATCGCCCTCTTTTGGCAGGATTGTAATGCTTTTTATCTCTTTCTCTCTTTAATTTATCAATCTCATTCTTTTTTAAAGCCATCATAAATCCAAAGTAAAAGTCTAATTGCAGTCCAATAAATAAAATAGTATAAAATAACAACAAAAATCCAAATAGGTAAATCTACAACTTTAAAGCTATCAGATTCAAAAGCAATCATACCTATTTCTAAACTATAAATTATTAAAATTAAAATTCTTAATACCCCTTTATTTATGGAATAAATTCTATTGAATATAAATGGTGCTAATTTTTGTTCTAAACTTTTCTTAGAGGTAGAAGACATACTTATTATACTATTCTTTTAATATGTGATATATAAATACCAAATATAGAAAAAATTAGATCAAATGTCCAAAGCATCTAGTTCCTGCTCTCTCAGTAAATCTATTTTATTCCTAATATCAATTAATTTACAAATCCTTAAATGTCTTTTAGTTGGTTTACCTTTATATAGCTTTGTATTTCTTGAATCATTAGCTTGTTTATATTCTTATCTAAAGAGAAATACCTAGTACTTATTTTATATACTTTAGAGGCTAACTGACTACTATAATAGATTCTGTTGTTATATTAAAAAATTAAGTAAAAACTGCAGAATATAATGCGTTAATTTCTAAAGGTTATTAGAAAAGAAAAAAAGTAGCCTTAATCATTAAAAATATCCATTGCTTTATCCAATTCTTCGTTTCTACCTGATGAAGATGCTATTAAAATTTTGTCTGTAATAAAAAAACAATTATAAAAGTATTATAAAACATAAAAAAACGCTTACAGGTTATGTAAACGTTTTTTGTGCGGTGATATTTCTTTTTAATAATTAAGAATTCTTTTTTCCAAGCATCATAAATTCATTAACGTGAATTTCTGTTGAGTTGCG
>CAIUQQ010000037.1 GCA_903901345.1 uncultured Bacteroidota bacterium
GGTGGACCATTATTTGATAAAATGGGCGTTTTACATGGTATTGTTACTTCAAAATTAGTTGGTCAATCGACCGAAGGTGTTGCTTTTGCAATTCCATCGTATTTAGTTCAAGACTATTTGAATTTAAAAATTCAATAATTGAATATAAAACAATAAAATGCCCAATTAGAAAATTCTAATTGGGCTTTTTATTGTTAATCTACATTTTGTTGTAAACCTTCTTTGGCTTTTTGCAGAATATTTTCAAGAGTAATTTCACTAGGTCTAAAATAAGTTTTATTGAGTAAATCAATGCCTTCTAAAAGCTCTAGATAAATTGTTCTCAATGAATCATCTTCATTGATGGCATTTTCAATTGATAAGGATTCTTGGTGATTTGTTTCCTTATAAATGTAGTTTAATAAATCGTCTTCTGTGTAAATTTTTTTCATATAATTTAGTTAATTATAGGTGAAACGAATTTACTGTATATTTTAGTATTAATAAAATTTATTTTATCTGTTTAAGTACATTTTTTGCTAAAAGCCACCTGCCATTTTGATTATAATGTTCTGTTGTCCAGTCCTGATCAATAAAATCTTTGCCATTTACTAAATCAAAACTATTTACCACAATTGCACCTTTTCTGGAATATCTATCCATTAATAATTGTTTGTTTTCTTGCATAATATGATGCAATTCTTTTCCAACCAAACTATCAGCATACTGAACATTTTCGGCTAATAAATGAAAAATAAGTTTTAAGTTTTTTTGCTTTGCAACAGTTACAATTTCATCAAAATCTTTTATTCTAGGATTATTTAAAGTATCAATTGAAAACGCATATGTTTTTATATAATGACAAGCCAAAGTTATTTTTGGCAAATCCCAATCACCATTAGGTAAAAGATAAGTTCCATTTGCCATTGCATTGTCCCACTGACGAACAGTTTTATACGGAAATTCTTTAGAGACATTTAAAAAATCATTTGACCAATTTTTTTCTAATTTCAAGTCTCTTAATTGCACTGATTGGTTGTCGTATGCATTTAGGATCAGCTTAATACGTTTATAAATTGGCCATTTGTTTTCATAAAGTACATTAGCTTGAGAAATATTTGTTTCCAATTTTGAATTTATCCAAGGCGCACCAAACGAACGAGAATTTAGAGTAACAATAATTGTTTTAACTTTTGCATCACTTTTAATATTTTGAATTAAATGAAGAAATGTTTTTGCGTGAACTGCACCATGTTCAATAGCATTAATTTTAAGAGGAGAAAGTGTATCCATCATTTGAGAAATAGAAAGCAAACAAGTGTCAGAATTGGCAGCTGTTCCATTACTAGATTCAGCAAAATACAATACATCACTATTATACTGTAAACTATCTAATTGCAAAAGCATTTTTGCATCAAACAATTCCAAATCTTTTTTGTAAAAATATTTAGTGTAAATAATATTAGAAACATAAATGCACATTGGTCCTATTACCAATGTTACACAAAGTTTATAAAATAGTTTTTTCATGCTTAAAATTGAAAATAAATGAATTGATAACTTTGAATTCCACTAAATAATAGCAAGCAAAAGGCTAATAAAATATAGATAGCCCAACGAACGGATATTTTTTGATTTTGTAAAAATGTATCGAAACGAGATTTATAAATTAAAACCTCAATAAAAATTAATACTACAAGCATTACTATAGTTTGGTAACTAAATATCAATTCTTTTGTAGCATTTGAAGAATAAGTAAAACATTGCTTCAGTACTAAAATAGCTTTATCTAGATTTTCGGCTCTAAAAAACACCCAAATAAAGGTTACCAAAATAAAAGTAGAAAATATTCCGATAGCTAAAAAGATTTTGTTTTTGCCAATTGAAATAGGAATAAATTTTGAAAACACTTTTTCAATTAAATAAAATAAACCATGAAGAAAACCCCATAAAATAAAAGTATAGTTAGCCCCATGCCAAAAACCACTTAAAGAAAACACTAATAATACATTTATAACCCAACGAAAATCGTTGACATAACTTCCACCCATTGGAAAAAAAACATAATTACGAAACCAAGTGGTTAATGAAATATGCCAGCGTTGCCAAAATTGGTAAAAACTAGTAGCAAAATATGGTTGTTTAAAATTATCCATTAAATTTATTCCCAACAATCGAGCAGCGCCAATAGCAATGGTTGAATAACCATAAAAATCGGCATAAATTTGAATTGAAAAAGCCACTAATGCTAACCATGCGGAACTTGAATAAAATTGAGTGGGGTTACTATAAAATTCATTTACTAAAGGAGCTAAATTATCGGCAATACACATTTTTACAAACAAGCCATAAAGAATTAACTTAAGTCCATTGCTTATGTTTTCAAATTTAAATACATGATTACTTCGTAATTCTTTTCCTAAAGAATCGTATCGTTCAATTGGACCAGCCACCATTTGTGGAAAAAACAATACATAATTGGCAAAATAACCAATATGTTTTTCTGCTTTTTGATTTCCTTTATATACTTCAATAGTATAGCTTAGTGATTGAAAAGTGTGAAATGAAAGTCCAATTGGAAGTAAAATATCTAAATGTTTGATGTTAGGCAAATAAGCTACAAACACATCAACAAAAAAATTATAGTATTTGAAATAAGCTAGCAAACCAATATTACTGATTATGCTTAATAATAGCCAAAACAATTTTGCTTTATTTTTACTGTTTTCAATTAAAATTCCACATACATAATCAATGATTATAATGAAATAAAGAATGAAAATATATGGTAAATAAAATGCGGAATAAAAGTAAGTACTAGCAACAAAAAGTAATATCCAACGGTATTTATGTTCTAATAAATAGTACAATAAAGTTACTATTGGAAAAAAAATCAGAAAATGTAAAGAGTTAAAAAGCATATTTCAAATAAAACTAAAATGGATAACCTATTCCAAAGTTAAAAATACTATTATTCCAATACCAATTTATATCGTTGGCATTATTAATTACCCATCTGCTACCGTAAGGTTTAGCAGGATCGTGAATTGGAAAAGCACCGTCTAACCTAAATATAAAAATACTTAAATTAAGCCTAATACCAATTCCAGAACCAACTGCTAGTTCATTATAAAAAGTTGAAAAATTGAAATCAGCTCCTTCCCTACTGTCTTGCCTAACTGCCCAAACATTTCCAACATCGGTAAAAACAGCACCTTCAAATAATTTTTTATAAATATTGAATCTGTATTCCATGTTTAGTTCTAATTTAATATCGCCAGATTTGTCAATTTGATTCGTAGAATAATAAACACCAGGACCAATAGACCTTGGTCTGAAAGCTCTTAAACTATTAGCACCTCCAGTAAAAAATCTTTTTTCAAATGGAATATAATTTGGTGAATTCCCATAAGGTAAAGCATAGCCAAAAGCAATTCGATAGACAACTGTATTGTTGGGATCTAACCAATGATTATA
>CAIUQQ010000038.1 GCA_903901345.1 uncultured Bacteroidota bacterium
AGCAACTAGCATTCTCCTTTTTTTCTTTTTTCTTTTTCCAATTGCTACTTCGACAGGCTCAGTATAAATTCAAAGAAACAAAAAAGCTAGACAATAAAAACCTACCCGCCCGCAAGGCCTGCAGCACGGCCCGGTTTTCCGATGTGTCGGAAGTCGTACCCTACGCTCGCCACATAATGGGCTTTTATCTTTAAACAAGTAAGTTTGTTAGTATTATTTGGTAAAATAAAATAATAAAGTTAAAACTTTTTTTATTTATACTCACAAGTGACGCTCGCTTTGCGATGCTTAACACTTGCGAGAGCAATAAGAATGGAAATTAATTAAATTGCAAATCTAAATTGGCTGATTTTGAATTGTAAATTTCTATTCCAGATGTTAATATTTCTTCAGTAAATGGATCCCCATTTTCAAAATAGTCACTTGAAAAAGTTTTAGTTTCAATATCAATGAATTCTTTTTTGATATTTATTTTCGAGAATTTTTTTCTGTCTTCAAATCCAAATCCACTAAAAACATTTGAAATCAAAGCCACATCTATGTCAGAATTATTATGTGCGTTGTTTTTTGCATAGGAACCAAAAAGTATTACCCTATCAATTGGTATGCCTGCATTTATTATTTGTGTAGTAAAATGCTGAACCTTTTTTATAATATCGAGTCTTGAATACATTTTTTTATTTTTTTTAAATTATCTAATGTTATTATAGTAAATTCAAACAAATTATCTGAACTATGATTTTTAGGATTGAATGATTTACATGAATGTTTGAATGTTAAATAATTCCTCGTAGGGCGCAGACCTATGTGTCTGCCCCCAAAAACACAAATAAACGTTTAGAGACATACAGCCGTTTGTCTTTTTGATGATTTAGGATTATAAATCCCTGGATAAATGATTTGTATTGCAAATCTAAACCGGCAGAAAAGTAATTAATTAAAATTCTCTGTTAAATAAAATACAGTATCTATAAAGTATAAAATATTATTTTTAGTTAATACATTTTCATCATGTAAATCTTCAATAATAATACCTAAGTTATCATTGTAATAGTCGTTATTTTTCATGTTTTTGAAACCATTTTCAGCTAAAAAGTGCTTTACCCGATTTAAATCTGTTGTTTCTGTAATGATAACAAAGGCTTGTTCCACCACGGCAAATATAACACCTTCAATTTTTGTAAATCCAATTAATTGGTAGGCAGTATCTGCGAAAAAAAAATTATGTAATAATAAATTGATAAAATAATCGCGCCAACTGGCATAGTAAATTGTATCGTTGAGTTTAAAAACAGATTCTGAATCTTTCAAATAAACTTTTTGTTCAGCGCCTTCACTTACATATTGATTTAAATCTATCTCAACCCATAGATTATTTTCCTCAATAAATAGTTTTAACTTCTCTGTTTCTTCTTCTTTGTATTGCTTGCTATGTTCAGTTTTTGGGCTTGTTCTCTCGCCTTGGTCAAGGTAATTGGCAATTGCTTGGATAATTCTTCCATGCCTAACTTGGCTCTTTCCTGAAATGACATTGTGTAATTCATATTTTAAATTGATTCCCACATACAAATATAGTTATTCCCATGTAAAATAAAAATTCTTAAAAACGTCAAACAAGGCAATAGAATTATGAATGAAGAATGTTGAAGTATGAATTGAGCACTGTGAGTTGGGCGCTGATTGCAATTCCAAACCGGCAGATTAATTATGATTTAAGAAATGAACAGCAGTTAGAAGCAATAATCAAACACCAACAAACGTCATCCTGAGGTACG
>CAIUQQ010000039.1 GCA_903901345.1 uncultured Bacteroidota bacterium
AAATTCAAAAAAACGAAACTATATAGCTATCTAAATTCACTTAATTTTTTACCTACTCACCATATCAAAGGCTTCATCAGGAATATCATTGATGTTTAACACCAAAAATCCATCTAAAGAATTATTGAATTTTGGATCTACATTGAATGCAATAATTTTTCCTTTTAACTTCAAATATTTTTTTACCAATACCGGAATTTTTGAATGATTGGTTTCTATTTCACCAATAAAATTATCCAATGTTTTTATATCGTCTCTGTGCTTTTCGAGCAATAATTTTTTGTCTTCGCCAGTGTATTGATACTTGAATTTTTTGCGTGGTTTTACCATTTTCGACATTGCTTTATCGTAATGATTATGGCGAATATAAGCCACCAATAAATCCTTTGATAAGTTAGAAAACTCGCCACTAATACTAACAGGACCAATCATATAATTAAACCGTCCTTTGTGTTGTTTCAAAAACTCGTTGATGCCTTTCCAAAGCAGCATTAAACTTAATGGTTTACGTTGATATTCCAATGTTACAAACGATCTTCCCAATTCTATGCTATCTTTTAAAATGGGTGCAAACTCTTTTTTAAGCTTAAATAATTGGTTTAAATAAAAACCTTTTTTACCAAATTGTTTGTACAATTCATCGCCTAAGCCAATGCGATACGCACCCACAATTTTTTGAGCTTTTGCATCCCAAATGAACAAATGTTTGTAGTACAAATCAAATTCATCGGTATCGAAACTGCGGTTTGTACCCTCACCAACGGCTCTAAAAGTTATTTCGCGTAAGCGAGTAATTTCCTTTAAAACATTGGGAATACTGTATGCATTACTAATATAAACTTCAAAATTTTCGTGCTTATAAACCTGGTCGTTTTGAATATTGTCAATGTCGTTTTGAATGGCAATATTTAAGGTCTCGGCTATAATTGGTTTAGGTTTAATCAGCTTGCTTAAGTTTATTTTGAAAAACTTTTTTACTTCAATTCCAGAACCTAAAGCATAAGTTTTAGCCCTCACAAAACGCAATAATTCATCACTGTTTTCAAATTCACTGATTACTTTTGGTAAAATTGGTTTCCCAATTCTAACAATTACTTTTTGCTTTTTGTTAAATAATTCAGAAGGTAATTTTACGGTTCTTAAATTTGGACTGATTAACCCCATTAAATTAAATGCTAAACTATTATGTCCACTAAAATAAATAGGTAAAACTTTCACATTGGCTTTTTGAATAATTTTACCAATAGTTGGATCCCACTTTTTATCAGTAATTTTCAATGTATTTAACTGCAAAGCAGAAACTTCTCCAGCCGGAAAAATTCCAATTGGATGTTCCTTTATATGACCCAAAACATCTTTTAAACCTTGCATATTCATGCTGCTTTTTTTAGCATTGTCAAAAGGATTTACAGCAATAATATGATCTTTTAAAGGAGGAATTTGTTGCAATAAATAATTAGCCAAAAACTTGGTATCAGGTCTTATTTTATTTAAAATAGACAAACTTATTAATCCATCAATTCCACCATAAGGATGATTGGAAATGGCAATAAAAGGTTCTGTTCTTGGAATATTTTTCAAATCTTCAGCATCTACTTCGTATTCAATGCCTAATTCCTCCAACATTTTATCGGTAAAATCAAAACCTTGAAGCTCAGAAAAAGGACTGTAAGCTTCATTTAATTTGTCAAGCTTTAGCAGTTTCATAATTGCAGGAGCTAACACACTAACATGCAATTTCTGTAACTTTAAGGCTTTGGCTACATCTTTTTCGTTGATTAAATTGCTCATTTTGTTTTTATTTTAAAACATCAAAAATAGTCATTTAAAAGTGGG
>CAIUQQ010000040.1 GCA_903901345.1 uncultured Bacteroidota bacterium
ATTACCTAATTATTTTTAATAAAATACACCTAATTAAGCACTTCAAAAAAAATGAAATGTTATGGAAATGTTATGCATTTGAAACATATGATAAAACTTATAAAAAAAATATGCTTTGGTCAAAATTATGGTTGCTAAAAATCTTAATTTTTGAGATGTTTTTTTTTGATAAGTGGAAAAGTGGATTATTTAATTATCTAAAAATCAATTATTTTAAATTTTGAATACTATTTTATTTGTTTTTATGTATAAAACTTTCCAATTTGAATCTTGATAATTTAAAAAAATATGAAGAGAAAATTGTTAAGTTTTTTGTTTGTGTGGATGATTTCCATACTTACAGTTTGGTCACAAAATAGGACTGTAACAGGCCTTGTGACTGATGGTAGCGAACCAATTATTGGCGCTAAAGTAGCCGTTAAAGGATCTACTACTGGAACTACCACCGATGAGAATGGTAAATTCAGTATAAATATCCCTGAAGCAGGAGCTACTTTGAAAATTAGATTTTTGGGAATGACAGTTAAAGAAATTGTTATAGACCAAAACTCACCAACTACTGGTTTAAACATTGTACTAGTAAAAGATCCGTTAATGCTTGATGAAGTAAGGGTTACCGCAATTGGCGAACAAAGAAGTTTGCGTAAAATTGGTTATTCTACTTCTTAAATTCAAGGAAAATCAATTGCTTCTTCTGGTGAATCTGGTGTAATTCAAGGTTTGTCGGGTAAAGTTTCAAACTTAGCTATTACCAAAAATTCTGGTGATCCAGGTGCCGGTGCATTTATTCAAATTAGGGGTCAAAGTACCATTACTGGTAATTTACAACCGCTAATTGTTATAGATGGGGTGCCTATGAGTAATTCTAGTATTGGCGGTGGAGTTGATGGAGTTGTACAACAATCACGCTTAAATGACATTAACCCTGAAGACATTGCAAATGTGGAGGTGCTTAAAGGTGCTGCTGCTGCTGCTGTTTGGGGAACAAGAGCTTCTAATGGAGTAATTATTGTTACTACAAAAAAAGGTGCTAGAAGTAGCAAAAAAAACAATATTAATGTAGAAGTTAGCACTTCTCTTGCTCTTGATTTTGTAAACAAAGAATACGAAAAACAAGGTATTTATGGTCAAGGTACTGGTGGGAAATGGAAAGCTAATGCATCTGGAAGTTGGGGCGATAAAATTGCTTCTCGTTCAGGATCTGACTCATTAAATTTAAGCGGACCAAAATTTGTGGCTGAAAACGGAAATGTTTACAACCCAATTCTCAAAAAAGGAGACCAAACGGTATACAATTCAGCAAACAGAGATCAAGTATTTAGAACGGGTGTAACTTATAATAACAATATTTCTATTTCATCTGGTAACGAAAAAAGTTCAATCTATTTTAATTTGTCTGATTGGAACCAACAAGGTATTTTAAATGGTAATTCTGATTACAGAAGAACTACTGGCCGTTTAAACTATACTCATAATTTAAATGATAAATTTAAATTTTCATTGAATACTTTTTTATCAAAAGTATTCTCTAATAGAATTCAGCAAGGTTCAAACTTAGATGGTTTATATTTAGGATATTTAAGAACAGCACCTGATTTTAACAATACAGATTATATTGGAACTTACTATGATGCAGCAGGAATTCCTGTATTTAATTCACAAAGAGGTTACCGTAATTATTTGGGAAGTTCAGCACCAACTTATAATAATCCAGGTTGGACTTTGAACAAACAAACAAATACTAGCGATGTAACACGCGTTATTATTACGCCTGAAGCAAGTTGGGAATGGGCTAAAAAATCAATTTTAACAGTAAGAACTGGATACGATATTTCAAATGATAGACGTATTACTTACTTCCCTTATTTGTCTGCTTCTAGCAATGCAAATGGTGCATTTACAGATCAGTTTTTAAAACAAAGTGAAATTAGTTTCCATGCCTACAACAAAAATTCTTTTGATGTAAACAAGGATTTAACTATTAATACCACTGTTGGATTTTTATATACTAACCGCAGTTATTATACTATTGGAGGTTCTGCTAGCCAATTTATTTTGAATAATCAAGATAGAAATGCCTTTATTAACTATACCACCACTAATATGAATCCGTTTAACAATGTTGAAAACTTAGAAAATAATAGAGTTTATGGTATTGCAGATATCGATTATCAAGACAAAGTATTTTTACAATTAACTGCAGCTTCTGAAGCAGCAAGTACTTTTAAAGGCAGATTTTATTATCCAAGTGCTACTTTAGCTTATGAATTTACCAAAGACATTCTTCAAAACAATAAGGTGTTAAGTTATGGTAAATTAAGGGCTTCGGCTGGTTTAGTTGGTGTGGAACCACCTGCTTATATTTGGAATACTAATTATATTAACTCTTCATCAGCATCTGGTTGGGGCGAAACTTTAGACGGTTCTCAATTTGGAGGTTCTATTTATAGAAGTGCTATTCAAGGAAATCCAAATATTAAGCCTGAGCAAAAAACTGAATTTGAAATAGGTACTGATTTAAAATTCTTAAAAAACAGAATTGGTTTATCAGCTACTTATTATCAAAACAAAACTACAGGAGCCATTTTTGCTGTTGATGTGCCTGCATCATCTGGGTTTACTAGTAAATGGGATAATGCTGCCACTATTTCTAATAAAGGATGGGAAGCTGAATTGAACATCAAAGTAATTGATAATTCAAAATTAACTTTAAGCGTTTATGGTAATGTAAGTTCTAATAAAAACAATGTAGACGATATTAGTGGTGTAAATTCAATTTTCTTAGCTGGTTTTACAGGTACTTCATCTAGAGCAGTTGCTGGACAAGCATTAGGCGTTTTCTGGGGTGGTAAATGGGAAACAAATGCTGATGGTTCTTTTGCACTTGATGCCAATGGATTTAAAAAAGCTGCCGCTACTGAAGGTATTTTGGGCGATCCAAATGCTAAATACCGCGCAGGTTTAGGATCTACTATTTCTTGGAAAGGTTTTGATGTAAATATTTTATTTGAAACTTCTCAAGGTGGACAAATGTGGGCTGGTACTTATGGTGTGTTAAATAATTTTGGGGTTACTCCTGAAACTGCCAATGAAGTTACTGTTTCGGCCGATGATGCTGCAGTCATCAAAAACTATAACGGACAAACTATTAGCCAACTTGCTACAGCAAACGCTGACGGTAGTTATACTATTAGAGGAAATGTAACTAATTTTGGTGGTGGAAAAGTTTTACTTGATCAAAGCTGGTACACTGGCTTAGGTGGTGGATTTGGTTCTGTTTCTCAAGATTATATCAGAGATGCTTCTTGGTTCAGATTACGTGAATTAAGCGTTCGTTACAAATTACCTAAAGCAGTGTTAAGCAAACTTCACATACCTGGCGCTAGCGTAGGATTTACAGGAAGAAACTTATTGTTATGGACTCAATTCCCTGGGGTAGATCCTGAATTAAATTTAACTGGTACATCTAATGGCAGAGGTTTAGATTACTTTACAAACCCTGGTACTAAATCATTTATTTTTAGTTTAAAATTAAATTTCTAAAAAAATACAATCATGAAAAAAACAATAAAATATATATTAGCGGGAATACTTTTTGCTCCCCTATTTTTTATTACATCATGTAATAAAGATATCAATGATATCAATAAAATTAATCCAAATGAGTTTAGCGACTCCGATCCAAAATTAATGATTACTGGCGCGCAATTAGCTAATGTAATGCTTAACGAAGGTGAAGCAGCTAGACTAGCTGGTATTTTTGCAGGTCAATTTACTGGTTACGATCGTCAGTACATTTCTTATGGGCAATATAACATGACCTCTGGTGATTTTAATTCTCCTTGGGAAGAACTTTATTCCAAAGGTGTAGGCCAATGTAAACTAGTTAGAGCAAAAGCTATCACTGCTAATGATAAAGTTTTAGAAGGTGTAGCTATGATTACAGAAGCTAATTTACTACTAACTACTTCTTCATTATGGGGCGATGTTCCTTCAAGCCAAGCTTGTGTAGATGGAATTAACACCCCTGTTTATGATAAAATGTCGGTTGTTTATACCTATTGCATAGGTTTATTAGATTCTGCCATTGCTAGAGTGGGAACTTCTAATAAATATGCAGCTGCATATGCTGGTAGTTTTACTTGGAAAGAAGTAGCTAATACATTAAAAGCAAGAGCTTTGTTACACAAAAAAGATTATGCTGGTGCCATTGCTGCAGCTACTGATGGTGTTTCAGCTGGAAATGATTTTTATGCAAAACATGAAACTGCTTCGCCAGGTGCTTGGAATTTATATTACGATTTTTTAGATTGGAATCGTTCGGGTTACATGAGCTGCGAGGGTTCTCATATGTTTGCTTTATTAGATAGTGCTTCTACTAAAAACAAAAGAAATGCTAAAACTGATGAAACTGCGCGTTTTGATTATTATTTTTTACTTGACAATTATTCTCCTGTTGATCCTAATATGTATGGTGGAATTTTTGATGCTCAAGCTAATTTTGAATTAGTGGGTAACAATGAAAATGAATTAATTTTAGCGGAGTGTTATGCCAGAACTAGCAATGATGCAAAAGCTTTAGACCATTTAAATTTAGCCCGTAAAAATAATGATGATAAATTTGGACCTGGATTATATTCAGATTACCTAAGTACTGATGCTCAAGTAAGCGATAATGCTAAATTATTGAAAGAAATATTAACTGAAAAATATGTTTCTTTATTTGGTCAAGTTGAAGCATTTAATGATATTAGAAGAACTAAAAATTTAATTGGAATTCCTATCAATAACGGAACTACATTACCTGGAAGATTCTTATATCCTCAATCAGAAATCAATTCAAATCCAAATACTCCAGCTCCTGGAACTTTATTTGATGCAGTTGAATTATTCAAATAAAATCCATTGGGATTTTATACATAAAAAAAACCGATTCAAATTGAATCGGTTTTTTTTATGTATTTTAACCTTACTAATTACATCAATGTGGTGTAAACTTTTACTACATCGTCATCTTCCTCTATCATGTCTAGCAATATATTAAATTCTGCTTCTTGCTCTTCTGTTAATTCTACAGGAGTAGTAGGAATGCGTTGCAATTCAGCATTTATAATTTCTATTTTTTTCTCTTCTAAAGCATGTTGCATTTTACCAAAATCGGTAAAAGCTACTGCTAAAACCAAATGCCCGTCACCATCATCTTCTACTTCTTCCAAACCAGCATCTATCATGTCTAATTCAAATTCTTCAATGTCAATGCCAGTGTTTTTTATTCTGAAAATTCCTTTGCGTTCAAACAAAAAATCTAACGAACCACTTACCATTAACTGACCACCTTTTTTATTAAAATACATGCGTAAGTTAGCCACAGTTCTGGTAGGATTATCGGTGGCAGTTTCTATTATCATAGGAATATTATGCGGACCTTTTCCTTCATAAACCACTTCTTCAAAGTCTTTATCTTGTTTGGTAGTTGCTCTCGAAATGGCCGCATCTATATTTACTTTAGGCATATTTATTGCTTTTGCATTTCCAATAACTGCTCTTAATCGTGCATTACTTGCTGGGTCCCCATTTCCATTACCTGCTTTTATTGCAATAGCTATTTCTTTACCTATTTTGGTAAATGTTCTACTCATTTTAGCATAACGAGCAAACATTTTATGCTTACGTTTTTCAAATACTCTTCCCATAATATTGTACTTTTTTCAGGTTGCAAAATAGCAATTGCAATTCGTAAATGAAAATGATAATTAGGGGTTAAATTTTGAATCATTCATAACTTAATTTAAAATTCTGAAATTCCTTTTATTGTTTTTAATAAAACAAATGATAATTTCGAACTTTATCAGCTTCAAATTTAGTGGTACAAAGTTTGAATAATGTTTGATTAATACTGAAAATAACTCCATGTTTAAAAATATATTTATAAAATCAAAAATTCTATTCCCATTATTCTTAGCAATAATATTGGTTTCGTGTGGTACAACAAACAACGGAATTACCAGAAAAGACAGAAGTAAGCAGCCCGATTGGGTGCAACAAAGGCCTGTAAATAATAATTATTATGTGGGGGTTGGCTATGCCAATAAAATGTTGAACCCAACCGATTACCAAGGAATGGCAAAAAAACGCGCTTTAAACGACTTAATTGGTGAAATAAAAGTGGTGGTTTCTTCTAATTCTATTCTTTCGCTTAATCAAAATAACAATGTATTAAACCAAATGTTTGCTACCGATACCAAAGTAATGGCCCAAGCCATGGTAGAAGATTTTGAAGTGGTAGACAGCTGGGAAAACAAATCGGATTTTTACATATATTATAAACTTTCAAAAACTGAATACGAAGCTGCCAAACGCAGAAAATTACAAGCTGCCATTGAACAATCGATAAACTTTTTGGATAATGCCGACCGTCTTACTTATCAAAATAATTATATGCAAATGATGCGTTTGCGAATAAAAGCTTTAAGTGCTTTGCAAAATTATTTGAATGAAGATGTGGCCACTGTTTACAGGGGAAATGAAGTGTATTTGGTGAATGAAATTGTGAGTCAAATTCAAAACCAATTATACAAATTACAGGTAAAAACTGAGGTGATAGAACTAAAAGGTAAAATTGGTAAACCTATTAATAATCCATTTACAGCTACCGTAAAATTACAGGAAAACAACAGTTTTGTTCCTTTTGTTCCCTTAACTTTAAAAGCCACACAAGCCAAATTTGATTTTGGTAATAGTGCCGAAACCGACCAAAATGGTATTGCTACATTTTCATTGAATAGAATTCAAGCAAAAGACCCTATTCAGCAAGTAAAAATTATAGTGGACATTGCCACTATTATTAAAAGTGATAGTTTAAACGGATTGCTAAAAAGCATTTTAACCAATATAGATGCACCAAGTACTAATTTTAGATTAGCAGTAGAACCTATAAAAATTTATACCAATAGTAAAGAACAAATTTTAAGTAAAAACTTAGAGTTTAACATCATTGAACCACAACTAAAACGCAAATTAGTTGAAAGCGGCTGTAATTTTGTTACCGATAGAATTCATGCTGATTATGAAATTAAAGTAATAGCAAATACCACAGATTTAGGCATTATGTGGGGCAAAATGCTACAAGCAAATATTAACATGAACATTAGTATTGTAGATGTTAAAAACAACCAAGAAATATATAAAGATGCCTTAAAAGATATTAAAGGATTTCAGTTAACGCCCGAAAATGCAAGCAAAGATGCTTATAACAATTTATTAAATAAATTTTGGGAACAAGTATATCCCAATTTTTTAAATGAATTGTTACTAACGGACCATTAAAAAACCCAACTAATCGGGAGACTTCTGCGCTTTTGTAGGACTACTTTACTCCAATGTAGGAGTACTTTACTCCAAATCCTATTGCTTTTGTAGTAAATCCTATTGCTTTTACTCTAAATCCTATTGCTTTTGGAGTAAATCCTATTGCTTTTGCTCTGAATCCTACTGCTTTTGTAGTAAATCCTATTGCTTTTGCTCCAAATCCTATTGCTTTTGCTCTGAATCCTACTGCTTTTGTAGTAAATCCTATTGCTTTTACTTTAAATCCTATTGCTTTTACTCCAAATCCTATTGCTTTGCTTTAAATCCTACTGCTTTTGTAGTAGATCCTATTGCTTTTACTTTAAATCCTATTGCTTTTGTTTCAAATC
>CAIUQQ010000041.1 GCA_903901345.1 uncultured Bacteroidota bacterium
CGGACCAGTTACTAAATTTGCTTGCACATTGGTAGTATTTAATATGTTTTTTGAACCTAATGTTACATTTACTTTACGCTTTAAAAAATATTTGTTTACCGTAAAATCAAGTAAACTAAAAGCTGCAATATTACCAAGTATAATGGTGTTATCGCCCACATTGTATTGGTAATTTTGCATAGCACCATTGTATTTATAAAACAAACTTATGCTCGATTCTGTTTTGGTAAAAGTATAACTTGTATTGGCTCTAAATTCGTTGGTATAAAAATAAGTATTTGTATTTGCTTGCGCCATAATTGAGTTTTGCTTTGCACTATAAGCATAGCCAACTTGCATAGAAACTGTGTTACTTGCTACCGAAGTATTTAAATTAAATCCTGCATTTTCAAAATTAGCAATGTTATTATATTGCGCAGCAACAGTAGTAGCGTTTAACCTTACCAAATCAATCATGTTATTTATTTTATTGTAAAATAACATGGGTTCAATGGTTAAGGTATAGTTTTTATAAATTTTAGCAATTCGGGTAAAAGCCAATTGGAAATTATGCCCTGTTTCTGCTTTTAAATTTTCATTTCCATGTAAATTATGGTTTGGATCTACAAATGCTAAATGCAATTCCTTTAACGATGGCGCTCTAAAACCTCTAGCATACGAAGCTCTCATGGCCCAATTGGTATTAAAATCAATTTTTATGTTTAACGATGGAATAATAGGCGCAGCAAATTGAGTATTGTAAATATATCGAACGGCAGGCCTAACTACCAACTGTTTATTTACTTTCAATTCAGCACTTCCAAACAATCCATAATCGCCAATGGAAGCATATCCATTTTGAATTTTAGAACCTGTAACTTCATCAATATTTACTTCATAACCCAATTGATAATTTAATTTTTTATGTGCAGTTCTATTGGTTAAAATTCCTCTGCTCATATATAAATTAAAGTAATTGGTATCCTGAACATCGGCATCATTTACCAAATGTTCATCTAAAGTAGTAAGGTCAACAAATACTGACCTGCGAATTCTTCTGTAATTTTGATAAGTAGCAATTACGTTTAAACTCCATTTGTTGTTTAATTTTTTATCGTAGAATAAGCTATTACCAATTCTTCTTGTTAAATAATATTGGTCAGTAGCAGTACCTTCAAATGAGTTGATGGTTGAAATGCCTTTATCTGTAGTTTTTTCATCAAAAAAACTGTTATTAAATCTTAACGTTCCATTTTTTAGGAAGTACGAAAAATTTAAATCTGCTAAATATTGTGTTCTTGGCTTCCAAGTTTTAGTTCTTGATGATTCATCAGTGGAGAATCCTTGGAAAAAATTTCTTTGAAAATTAGTTTGAATACCAAACTTTTTAAATCCTGTGATTGCCTGTAAATCAAAATTATATTGACCAATACTTTCGGCATAAGTACCAGCACTAATTCTTGAATGATTTTTTACAGATTTTTTTGTTATAATATTAATGACACCACCCATTGCATCTGAACCAAAATTAACGCCCATTGGTCCTTCTATCATTTCTATTCTTTCCACACTCGAAAGGTTTATTTGCGATAAATCAATACTTCCACCTTCACGTCCTATAACAGGCACTCCATCAATCATCACTTTAATGTTTTGACCTGAAATTCCTTGTAAACTAATGCTATTTCCAAGCATTGGGTCATAATTTATTCTTACATTTAACTCATTTGCTAAAAGCGATGGTAAGTTATATGCTCCTTGTAAATTGATGCGTTTTATATCTATCACTTTTACTTTTAAAACTGAATTTTTTTGAGTTGTTTCTCCAATTTGACCAGTAACAATTATTTCATTCAATCCTCTGCTTTTAATAGTATCTATGGCAGTTTGGCCATTTACAAAAAAAACACTTCCAAACATCAACAAGATAAAAAATACCTTGTTGATGCTTACTATAAAAATGTGTTGGAATGTGTTCAAATTTTTTGAATGATAAAATTATTGTTTAATAAACTTCACTGTTTCGCTGCCATTTTCAGTAGAAACGGTTAGCATGTACATTCCTAATTGTAAACCACTAATGTCAATATTGTTTTGATTTAATAAAGTGGCGTTTATAATTGATTTACCACTTAAATCAGAAATAGTAATTTGTGCAGTTTTAGTTTTTGAATCTAATGCTACAAATAAATTTTCAGTAGCTGGATTTGGATAAACACTTACTTGTAATTTATTTTTTATTGCTTCATTTAGAGCCAATGCATCATATTTAGTTTTATTAAATACTATCACTTGTCTATCGCTAGCAGCATGATATCTTGTAAATTTAATTTTATTAATATGGTTAGCATTTTTAGTAAAAAACACTGTTGTATCCACTATTGGCCATTCGCCAGGAGATGTAGTAATTACTTTCCAATCCCAATCTATCGTTCTTGTTTTAGGAATAAATTTCATAGTGTCGTAGTTTGCAGTAAATGCAGTTGGCCCAGTTAATTTGTAAGCCATGGTATTCATGTTTTGTAAAACACCCATAACTGGATACATAATAGTAGTAGGTCCAAGAGTAACTAATGCTTTGTAACGTGTAAATAATAAATTCCATTGGTTAGCAGGAACTGGTTCTCTATCAATTACAGTATTGGTATTCATATTATAATAGGCAAATAATTTACCAGCAAAATCTTTTTTCTTAATGGTAACTGTATTGCTATCAGTTCCGTCTAATTTACTAATAGTAAAAACCCATTGTGTATCATAAACAATTTTTTGAATACAAATTTTTCTAAAGTTTGTAGCTGGTGCTCCAGGATATGCGCCATCGTTTGCTAACAAATATATTTTAGAACCACTTACATCGCGAGAAGTCATGTTATAAGCTCCCCAACCATAATCAAATGGATCAGCCATGTTTCTAGTTTTGTTAAATGCGCCAACATCCCAGCTTGAATCACTGTTAAAAGCAGGCTTCCAAGTATTCCAACCTGTTGTATCTAATGTATTCCAATCAGCTAAAGTTTTGTTTGTTTCATACATCGAAACGCCTCTACCCTCATTTATTAAAACAGTAGCAGCTTGCATTGTTTTTGTGGGTGGTTGTGCGTTTCTAACTGCAAAGGCTAAATGCCAATTTCTATTATTAACAGTATCTTTTTTTCCTGTTTGTAAATTATAGTATACATCTACAGCTGTTCCTATAGTCATACTTAGTGAATCTGTGGTGGTGATGCTTTGTGCAAATAAATTTGACGCAAAGCTTGCTAAAAATAAAATTGTAAATAGATTTTTCTTCATTATGGTATTTTTTGTTAGATTTGAGACTGCGAAAGTCGATACACTTGAGAGATATATAGCATGATGCAAATCAAATACTTTGCTTATGACTGTTTTTTTACACTAAATTTTCTAATTATGCGCAGCATCAAAACCTAATATGACAATTGTTGGATTTTTAAGGTTTTTATCGAAAAGACATTATTTTAAAATTAATTTTACTGATAAATTTTTAGTAATTATTACTTTTGCTAGATGAGTTTTAACATAGTTCCTGAAAATTTACAACACTATTGTAACACTTTTTCAACTTCTGAAAACGAAGTTTTGAAAAGTTTGGATAGACATACAAATGCCAATATTTTACAACCAAGAATGATTAGTGGACATTTTCAGGGCAGGTTTTTAAGTATGATTAGTCATATGATAAAGCCTAAATACATATTAGAAGTTGGAACTTACACTGGTTATTCTGCCATTTGCTTAGCCGAAGGATTGCAAAGTGATGGAAAACTTTTTACCATAGATGTAAATCCCGAAAATGAAGAATTGGTGAACAATTATATTGTTCAATCAGGTAACTCAGGAAAAATATTACCTATAATAGGTGATGCTTATCAAATAATTAGAACGCTAAAACAGCCTTTCGATTTAGTTTTTATAGACGCTGACAAACCAAATTATGAAAAATATTATGAATTGGTAATGGAAATAATTCCTGCTGGTGCATTTATTTTATTAGACAATGTACTTTGGAGCGGAAAAGTTTTGGACAATACTGCCATTGAAAAAAACAGAGATACCAAAATTTTACATGAACTCAATATGAAAATTACTGAAGACAATAGAGTTGAAAATATTTTATTACCGATTCGCGATGGGTTAATGTTGGTAAGAAAACTTTAGTAAAATGATTAAATAGCAAGCCTTTTTCTAAAAACTTGCACCATAAATAGCTATTTTACATTTGCCCGCTTATATTTGCGGCTATTAAAAAATAAAATGAGTATTCGTCAGGAAAAGTTTGCAGGCATCATTCAACAACATTTGTCTGATATATTTTTAAGAGAAGGAAACACTTTTAACAATGCATTTATTACCATAAGCAAGGTGGAAATATCGCCCGATTTAGGTTTTGCAAAAGTGTTTTTAAGCTTTTTAAATGCCACCAATAAAGTGGAATTATTGAAATTAATAAATGTTCATAACAAAGAAATAAGACATAAATTGGCCATAAAAATCAAAAATCAAGCTCGCATAGTTCCTGAACTTACTTTTTTGGTAGATGAAAGTTTAGATTACGTTTTCCATATGGAAGAAGTTATGAAAAAAGTAAAAGAAGAAGACGAAAATAAAGGAAAATAAATTTTATAAATAATAATTACATAGCATAACAAGTATTCATGAATTACGATCCAATTAAAAAAGACCTAGGAATTGTATTTAACAAATTCACCATTTTACGTAAAATATTTTACAGCCTTTTAGATTTATTGTTATTGCGTTCATGGCATATTCACCGTGAACTAAAAACTTGGATAAATAACAATCCAAAAGCATTAATTTGTGATGCTGGTTCAGGTTTTGGCCAATACAGCTATTTTTTAGCCAAGCATAAAAATCATTACACCATTGATTCATTAGATGTTATGGAAAAGCAAATTGCTGATTGCAATGAGTTTTTTGGTAAAGTTGGTTTAAATAATGCCAAATTTCAGTTTGCTGATTTAACAAAACCTTTTGCCACTAACAAATACGATTTGATTCTTTGTGTAGATGTAATGGAACATATTTTAGAAGATGTAGATGTTTTTACTAATTACCATCAAGCATTAAAACCTGGCGCTATGTTACTCATTTCTACTCCTAGCGACCAAGGTGGAAGTGATGTTCATGAGGAAACGGGCGAAAGTTTTATTGGTGAACATGTGCGCGATGGTTATCCAGTAGCTGAAATGGCAGAAAAATTAAAAACTGCTGGTTTTGAGAAAATGGAAATTTTATACAGTTATGGAAATCCAGGAAAAATAGCTTGGAAACTAAGTATGAAATATCCAATGCAAATGCTAAATGCTAGTAAAATATTCTTCCTTATTTTGCCTTTTTATTATATTATTACTTTCCCTATTAGCTATATTTTAAATTATTTTGATACCAATACTACCCACAAAACGGGTACCGGTTTAATAGTAAAAGCCTGGAAATAAAAACAGATTTTTGAACTTTGATTTTTGATTTTCCGGTCATTGAACTTATTTGGAAATGTAGCCACAGATTCACAGATTCTATAAAAGAATAATTTATTGAATAGCTAGCATTATTTCGTGCTTCGAATTTAGAATTTCGAATTTCTCGGTAATTGAACTTGTCGAAATGGAACATATTATTCCAATATTCAAAACTCAACATTCAAAATTAAAAATTTCTCGCTTGTTTTGTATTATAAATAATTATTACATTGCGCATAGTGGAGCAACTAGTAACGCCTAAAGAAAAAATATTAAAAAAAGTACGCCAAGCGCTTACTTTTAAAAGTAAAAATCAATTTACAAATATTGATTTAGACTCCAATATTTTTGTGCAGCCTAGTAGTGATTTAAGCTTAATAGAGGTTTTTGCAGAACAATTTACCAGTGTTAATGGTGAGTTTATTTATTGTAGTAATCAATTCGATTTTTTAGACAAACTAATTACTCTTTTGGAACAAAGAAAATGGAAACATTTTTTTTGTTGGGAGCATAATTTGCAAGATATGCTCAAAGATACGGGCATTTTATATAACCATAAAAACGAACAACTTGAAAAAATTCAGGCTGCTATTACTTCATGCGAAGCATTAATAGCCAGAACAGGAACTGTTTTAGTGAGTTCATCAGCAAATAGTAGAACACTTACCATTTGGCCACCTGTTCATATTGTGTATGCTAAAAAATCGCAATTGGTAATGGAAACCAAAGACGGTATGCTTTTAGTAAAAAACAGGTATGGAAAAAATGGACCTTCATTACTCAGTTTTATTACCGGACCAAGCAGAACTGCTGACATTGAGGGTACTTTAGTTATTGGAGCTCACGGGCCAACTGAAATATTTGTGTTTATAGTTGACGATACTACAAAAGACTAAACAAGTGCAAAAGAAAACCTATTTTATTTCTGATTTCCATTTGGGTATTCCTAATTTGGAGGAAAGTTTAATTCGAGAAAAACGAATCATTTCTTTTTTAAATGCTATCAAAAATAATTGCAACGAACTGTATATTGTTGGCGATATTTTTGACTTTTGGTTTGAATATAAAACCGTTGTTCCCAAAGGTTTTGTGCGCTTATTAGCCAAACTTGCAGAATTTGTTGATGAGGGAATTCCTGTTCACGTTTTTCATGGAAACCACGATTTATGGCAATTTGGTTATTTAGAAAACGAAATTGGTTGTAAAGTATATTCAAAACCAATTATTAAAACCATAGCAGGCAAAAAACTATACATTGGTCATGGTGATGGGCTTGGGCCAAAGCAAGTAATTTTCAAATTTATTTTAGCTACTTATCGCAATTATTTATTCCAACGAATGTTTGCTTTTTTTCATCCAAATATTGGTATTGGCATAGCCAATTGGTTTAGCCATAAAAGTAAAGAAAAAACCTATAGCGATAACCATGCTTTTTATAATGAAGAAGAACATTTAATTATTCATGCTCGAAATATTTTAGCACTCGAACACATTGATTTCTTTGTGTTTGGACACCGTCATTTACCCATGATTTATGAATTAAATGAAAAAAGTAATTATGTTAATTTAGGCGATTGGATGGAATACAATACCTATTTTTCCATAGATGAAAATGGCGCTGAACTTAAAAGTTATACTAATGAAACGGCTAACTATGTTTATCAAAAATAACATGGGGAAAATGCGAAGTGCGGATTACGAATTGCGAAATTTAAATGAAATTCAAAATAAATCGTCATTGCGAGGTAAGAAGCAATCCCTACAATTATTTTTTTTGAGATTGCCACGCTTTGCTCACAATGACGTTATTTTCACAAGTCAAAAATCAAAAATCAAAAATCAAAAATTACTTTTCATACTTCATACTTTATACTTCATCATTTTCTCCTCTTATTGCAACGCACAAACTGTACTCGATAGTTCAAAATTAGTTTCAGAATTTACGGTTAATGCTAAGTTTGTTCAAGCCGATGATATGGGGAATTTATACATTGTTTCGCCTACCAATCAATTGTATAAATATAATTATTCAGGAAAAGTTTTGGCTACTTTAAACTATAATTATAATGGAAATATTAGCAGCTTAGATGTGAGTAATCCAATGGAGATTTATGTGTTTTATAAAGAAATAAATAGGGTGCTTTTATTAGATAATAACCTTGCATACCGAGGTGAATTAGATTTAACAAAACTAAATATTACCCAAGCAGCTGCCATAGCTAGGAGTTTTGACAATGGAATTTGGGTATTTGATTTGGGTGATTTACAATTGAAAAAAATTTCAAAAGATGGCATTTTAAGTCAGAGTAGTGGCAATATAAAACAGTTTACTCAAACCGATTTTATCCCTAACCATTTATCAGATAATACCAACCAAATTATGCTTTGCAATGATAGCGTTTGCTTGCTTTTTGATGTTTTTGCTGCTTATTTTAAAACGGTAAAATATAAAAATTCACAGAATTTTCAATTAGGAAATAATCAAATATTTGAAACCAATCAAAGTCAAATAAATAGCATTGATTTAAAAATGGGAATTAGAAATATCGTATATACCTTTCCTGATTTCCAAAAATCATTTTGGACTTATATTAACAAGGAAAATGTTATTTTATTTACTAAAAATATTATTTCTGTTTATAGGAAATAGGTTATTGTTCCGAATGAATATTCCTACTGAATGACTTCGTGGTTTAATTATTTTAAGTATCATGCTTCCAACACAAATTTGTGCAAAAAATGGCGTCATGCTGAAAGCATCTTCCTTGAATAAAAACCATCATTGACTTGTACTTAGTTGGTTCGTTAATTCACAGATAATAGTAAACAAGGAGGATGCTTACAGCATGTGTATAGTCCTGAAATAGGTTGACTCTAAAAATGTTAA
>CAIUQQ010000042.1 GCA_903901345.1 uncultured Bacteroidota bacterium
ATGTAATTAGTATAAATAAATTAAATAAAATGAATAAACAAATTGAAAGTGTAATCAAATTACAAAATTACCTTAAATCAAAAAAAAATCAAATTGTTAGCGTGGGATTACCATCGACAATGTATGTAAATTTAAAGAAGGAAAGTCATGCGAAAGAGAAGACCATGCAACAAATTATTCGTGAGAAAATAGAACTGCATTCAGACGATGCAATCACAAATGAATTTGTATGTAAAAAGATTGATAGATTAATCCACGATATTAGAAAACAAGAAATCTTAAAACGCAAATCAAATGGAAAATAAAATATTAATATCAATAGACGAACTTTCGTACTCAAATGAATTAGCAAAATTAAACAGTATTGCACAAAGATATTTAGATTTAAGCATGGAAATACCAAAAGGGTGCAATGGTAACTTTAATGACTATGTATTGAATCCGCACTTATATCTTGAAGACTTTGCAAAATACTGTGACCATGCAATTGATTTGCCTATCAGTACGGGTAAAAAAATGGTTATGATTAATGATAATTATATGACCTTCAAAAACAATCTTGAATCATTGCACCACGATATGACATCAAATCTATTAAACTCAAAAGAAATAGGCAAAGATGGACAAATAACCGCAGCTGCTAAAGACAAATTAAAGGAAAGATACAGCACTTATGTTGAAGGGGACAATATAAAATTATATAAATTAATGATGGACTGTGAAAGTAAGTTAAATGAATTAAATATAGCATTACAGCATTCTAATAGAGTACAAATTTTCATGTACAGTCAATGGCACCCAAAGACATTTAAACGTGCAGGAAGTGAAATACTTTTTGATGTAAATGCAATTTTATATTAAATCTAAAATATTATTGATTAGTAGGTTTTTCAGTGATAACGAACTTGCATTGCTACCTTATTGTCATTGGGTAGCTTTGCTTGTTTGCAAGTAATAAAGTAGTAATAAGTAGTATTATGGAAAGAACTAAAAAAGGTGGTAGGATAAAAGGTGTACCAAACGTAATTACAAGTGAATTAAGACAAAATATATCTAACTTTTTAGATAACAATTTTGAACGTATGCAAGATGACTTAAACAAACTTACACCCAGTACACGATTACAAATATTATTCAAATTCTATTCCTTAATATTACCTAAAATAGAAGATAGTGAAAACAGTACTTTTAAACCTTTTACAATTCAAATAATAGAATCAAATGGAACAGACAATAAAATCATACAATGAACTAACAAACTTCATTAAATCGTCTAATTTAACACCTAAACAAGCAGTAGAACTAATATCTGTTTCTTTAAAGGTTTGGATAATTAAAGAATACGATACTACAGCTGAACTAATATCTGATTTAAACGTGTGGTGGGCAAAATATGAACATACTAATGACAAACCTATTTTTATAGAACCATTTGATATTAGTCAAATCTATAATGATAATAGAACTGAATTACCTAAAAGATACTTTTAAAATTAACCGACTAAAGCATCAACCATTAATCCTGCATGTTGATGCTGATATTTTGCAGTAGTTGAAGACTTCTTATGTCCCACAGCTGACATTACCATTTCAATCTGTTTACCATCCATCATTAGATTAGTAATATTAGAACGTCTTGCTGTTTTCCATGCAATCCATTCGTGTTTTTCTTTAGTAGTTGATATTTTTATATTTCCTGATTTTCTCACCAAAGTAATACGTTCTTTAAATCCAATACTTTTACATAGAGTTTTCAAATGTTCTAAACTCTTATCGTAGCTAATAAAATTAAATTTCCAATTGCGTTTATTCAATATATCAAACACAATATCATTACATGGTGGGTA
>CAIUQQ010000043.1 GCA_903901345.1 uncultured Bacteroidota bacterium
AAATCCTTAAAAACATACCTTTTAATATCTAATTGTTTATATGTTTAATTAATTTTTGTAATTTAAAAAAAATAAAAAATACCTTTGATTCATGCATAACATATCTGTAAAAGCTGCAAATTTAATTGGCTCTGAAATTATAAAATTGGGTGCCGAAATAAATCAAAAAATAAAAGAAGGAAATAATATTTATAATTTAACAATAGGCGATTTCAATCCAAAATATTTCAGTATTCCTGACGAGTTAAAACAATACATCATTGATGCTTATCAAAATAATGAAACCAACTACCCCCCAGCTGATGGCGTGTTGGATTTAAAAAAAGCAATTCAGAATTTTATTTTCAAATACGAAAACATTCATTTTACCGATGATGAATTAATGGTAGCTAGTGGCGGACGTCCTTTAATACATGCTATTTACAAAACAATTTTAAATCCTAACGACAAAGTTTTATACCCCGTTCCAAGTTGGAATAACAACCATTATTGCCATTTAAGCGATGCCATAAAAATAGAAGTTCAAACAAAAGCAGAAAATGGTTTTATGCCAACTGCCGATGAGCTTAAACCTTATATTCACGATGTTGTTTTATTAGCACTTTGCTCTCCTTTAAACCCTACTGGCACTACTTTTAAAAAAGAACAATTAACAGAAATTTGCGATTTAGTTTTAGCAGAAAATTTAAAAAGAACTGGTACTCAAAAACCATTATACGTGCTGTTTGATCAAATTTATTGGATGCTGAGAACTGAGGGAATTGAACATTTTAACCCTGTTAGTTTAAGACCTGAAATGAAAAAATATACCATTTTTGTTGATGGTATTAGCAAAAGCTTAGCGGCTACTGGAGTTAGGGTTGGCTGGGGTTTAGGACCTGCTGAAATCATTTCAAGAATGAAATCTATCATTGGCCACATTGGTGCTTGGGCGCCTAGAGCGGAACAAATTGCAACGGCAAAATTTCTAGAAAACGACCTAGCTATCAACAAATATTTAGGTGAACTAAAACAAAAAATTGATGTGCGTTTTAACGCATTATACAAAGGTTTTGAAACACTAAAAGCAAAAGGTTTTCCCGTTCAAATTATTGCACCTGAAGGAGCTATTTATTTAACAGCTCAGTTTGCATTATTTGGTAAAAAACAATTAGATGGAAAAATCATTGAAACAACGGCTGATATTTCTTCTTTTTTAATAAATCATGCGCAGCTAGCATTAGTGCCTTTTACAGCATTTGGCTGCCCTAACGGAACCGATTGGTATAGAATTTCAGTTGGTACTTTAAATGAAAACGATATTCCTGATTTGTTACTCAAACTGGAGAATGCTTTGACTGAATTAACATAAAAAAAGTGATTGTATTAAAAACTTTAAAAAACTTGTCTTTTCGAGCGTAGTCGAGAAATTTATATTTTCGTTTTCAAAACATTTCGACTTCGCTCAATGTAACAAAATGCAAAAGGCTGTCCTTTTGAGACAGCCTCTTATTTTTTAAATTTATAATTAAGTTTATCTGTAACTTACTTCTAAATTATGAATATCAATCAATGGTTTTAAAAACTCCTCTAACTGATAAACACTTAATTGCGAAGCAGCATCACACAATGCTTTTTCAGGATTGGGATGAGTTTCAATAAATACACCATCAACGCCTGCAGCTACTCCTGCACGACTTAATACAGGTAAAAACTCACGTGCTCCACCTTTTGCGTCAGCACTTGGAATGCCATATTTACGAATGCTATGGGTAATGTCAAAAACTATTGGATATCCTAATTGACCCATTAAAAAAAAACTTCTAGGATCTACCACCATGTCGTTATAACCAAAAGTAAAACCACGTTCTGTTAATATTACTTGGTCGTTACCTGAATCCAAACATTTTTGAACTGGATGTTTCATGTTTTCAGGAGCCAAAAACTGACCGTGTTTAATGTTTACTACTCTACCAGTTTTTGCAGCAGCCACCATTAAAGTTGACTGCATACATAAATAAGCAGGAATTTGTAATACATCACAAACTTCGCCAGCAGCAGCAGCTTGGTCGGGATAATGAATATCTGTTAATAAAGGAAAACCAAATTGTTCTTTTACTTTTGCTAAAATAGCAATGCCTTTTGCTAATCCTGGACCATCGTAATATTTTAAACTGCTTCTATTGTCTTTTTGAAACGATGATTTGTAAATCATTTTGATGTTTAACTTTTCCGAAACTTCTTTCAATTTTTCGGCAGTTTTCATCATTATCAACTCATCTTCTATTACACAAGGGCCAGATATAAGAAACAATTCATTGCCTCCACAAGCTATATCTCCAACTTTTACTATTTTTTTTGTCATGGTATTTATTTATTATAAATCAAAGTAGTTTTTCAAACAGGTAAACTTTTCAAATTTAGTCATATTGAGCGTAGTCGAAATATAATATTTTTGTTCTCGACTTCGCTCGAACTGACATGAAAATTATTGATAAAAAACGCTATCTATGAAATTACTTTACGTCCTCGGTTTTGCCAATATTGTTTTTTAGGGTTCTCACCGATTTCAATTTGTCTTCCAAATCTTTAATCAATTTTTGAGCCGCAGCTATTTTATCGTGGAATTGAGTCAACATGTCATTTTTAGAACTGCTATTTTTAAAGAATCCTAAATTATTATCCCAAGTATCAATATCCGATTTTAAACCTTTTATGCGTTCTTGTAAAACTCTTTCTTCACGTTGTAAACGTTGTGCTCCATCAGGGTTATTTGCCAATGATTCAAAGTGTGCTCTATCGTCTGCACTGCGCATGTTTTTTCGCAATTCACGGTGCTTACCATATATTTTATCTAACAAATCGTTATACGACTTACCAACTGCATCTTTGTCCTTATTAGGAACATATCCAATTGCGCTCCAAGCATCTTGAATGGCTTTTAAATCATTTAAAACATTGGTATTTTCGCCTTCTGCAGTCAATAATGCTTCCAGTTTTGTAATCAGTTCTTTTTTAGCAATTAAATTAGTTCCTTGCTCTGCATTTTGAGCTGCAAAACGTTCTGCTTTCTTTTCAAAAAACAAATCACAAGCACCTCTAAATTTCTTCCAAATTTCATCATTAAATTTATCAGGAACAGGACCTATTTCTTTCCATTGTTCTTGTAACGATTTTACTTGAGCTGTTTGCTTACCCCAATCAATTGGTGCTGCTGCAATGTTTTCTATTTGTTTAAAAAGTTCAGTTTTCTTTTTAAAGTTTTCGTTTCTTACTGCGTTAAATGTTTTGAACCAATTGTTTTTATTATTGAAAAATGTATTGCGAATGTCTTTAAACTCTTCCCAAATTTTTTCTCTTTCTGCCAATGGCACATAACCAATTTTTTTCCACTCTTCCATTAATTCATTGGCTTCTTTGGTTTTTGCCATCCAATCCTTAATACGAATAGTTTTAAAATCTGCTAATTCCTTCGACTTTTCAATTAATGCTAATTTTAAAGCTAAATTTTCTTGTCTTACCACTTCATTTTTTTCTGATTCAGCTTTTATTACACTATAAACTTTATCAACTTCGGCCTTAAAACGAGTCCATATATCTTCATTGGCTTCTTTTGGAACAGGACCAATATTTCTCCAATCTTCTTGGTATTTTTTAACCGCTATCAAAGCAGATTTTATGCTTTTTTCTTCCGTTAATTCACTCACTTTTTTGCATAAATTAATTTTAGCATCCAAGTTACGTTCTCTATCCATTTGAGCTATTTCATTATTAATGCTCAACTTATCATAAAATATTTCATTTAACACACGGTAACTTTCCCAAAGGCGTTCCACATGTTCTTTAGGAACATTTTTTATTTTTTTCCATTCTGTTTGTAAATCTTTCAATTTAGCCAAACTATCTTTCGTTTCTTCCGAACTATTTAAAGCTTTTATTTGCTCTAAAACTGCTTCTTTTGCTCTTAAATTTTTAACTCTTTCTGCTTCAGCAATTGCTTTTGCAGTCGCTATTTTATCACGTAAATCTTTTGAAGCTTTGTTAAATGTGTCTTTTGCTGCTATTCCCGATTTATATTCAAAATCGTCTTTTTCACCACCTTCTTCTATAAAATTGTGAAGTGCTAAATTTTGTTCTTCATGTAATGCTGCATCAAAAAACGGTTTAATAGTTTTGAAAATCTGAAAAGCTTCACTGTGCGGCTTTTCACTGGCAGCATCTAATGCCATTGCCAATAACTCATCTTTAGTTTTGCTAGCATAATCATTTTGCTCTTGCAATTCGGTGTGTTCAATGGCTGCTAAATCTGCATCAAATTCATGCTCGTCAATGGTAATTTCTAACGCATCAGTGGCTAAGTTAATACTTGCTTCGCTAGTTACTGTTTCTTCCGTTTTGCTTTCAGCAATTGGTGTTTCTACTAATACTTCACTTGGTGTTTCTATTAATGCT
>CAIUQQ010000044.1 GCA_903901345.1 uncultured Bacteroidota bacterium
ATTTACAATACTTTTTAGACTTTTAGTAGTTATAATATCTTATGGGATTTTAAAAGAACTAACTAGTAAAAAAGAACTAAATTTCAATCAAGAAAATGAAAATCAATATTGGATTCCTGCAAGTAAATTTACTCGAATAACACAACTCATTTTAGATTTATTTTTTTGCTTTTTAATATTTTATCCAATTGCTTATTCTCTTATTAATATTGAATATTTTAAAGCTATTGTTACAAGTTTGTCTGAAAACCAACAAAAATTACTCCTTTATTTATTGGTTATTATATTTAGATTCATTTATTATTTCACTTTCGAAAACATATTTGGAATCACACCAGAAAAAATTTTAACAAATACCGCGGTGGTTAATAATGAAGGTATAAAAGCAAATACTCAAAGCATATTTAAAAGAACCATTACAAGGTTTATTCCATTTGAAAGTATATCATTTATTACATATGGTTGGCACGATACATGGTCTGAAACAAATGTTTTTGAATTAAAACCAAGCAAGATTAGCGGATTGTATTATTATTTGCTTTTTTTAGTAATTTCAGTAGGCATTTATTATGTCATGTATTATATAGAAACCAACGCTTACACAAATTTAGATCATTGTCCGAAGTTAATATTCTCAACATTTGCTTAATAATAAAACAGTAAAGCTATAAAAGTATTTATTTCTAATGACCTAAAATTAATAAAAATTATTTCAGGTTACTATTTTTAAAACAAGTTTTACCTTAAATTGGTGTTATGAATTAAACCATACTAAAACCAAAATCATTCAAATTGACAAAGAAAAACAACAATTACATTAATAATAGCATTTGGATTTTAGCTGAAAAAGCATCCCGAATTATTTCTGGAATATTGGTTGGTGTATTGGTAGCAAGGTTTTTAGGCAAAGAACAATTTGGAATTATAAGTTATGCATTAAGTGTATTAAGCATTTTTACTGTTTTTTCTACTTTGGGCATTGATGGAATAGTAGTAAGAGAATTAATAACAGAAAAAAAGAAGAAATACGAAATCATTGGAACTACTTTTTGGTTAAGATTTTTTGGTTCATTTTTAGTAGTTTTTGCTGCCACTTATTATTCATTTATTAGAGATCCTGACGATAGAACTTGGATTGTTTTTTTGGTTTCAATTGCCGTAATTTTCCAATCATTTTCAGTCATTGATTTTTACTTCCAATCGGAGGTGAAAGGTAAGTACAACGCCATTACACAAGTTATTACTTTAATTATTTCAGCTATTGTAAAACTAGTGCTTATTTATTTAGAAGCGCCTTTAAGTTGGTTTGCAAGCATGGTTATGTTAGAAGCAATTCTTACTGCCATTAATCAGCTTATTTTTTACAAACAAAACCAGCAGGAAATTAGTAAATGGAAATTTAGTTTTAGCGAAGCCAAAAGATTACTTTCACATTCATGGCCAATCATTATTTCTGCATTTATGCAAATGATTTACCAGCAAGCCGACAAAATTTTAATAGCTAGATACTTGCAAGACATGGGAATGGTTGGTCAGTATTCGGCAGCCACAAGAATTAGTGAAGCTTCATTCTTTATTCCAGTAGCGCTTTCGTCTGCATTATTTCCAGGAATTATAAATAATAGACACAACAAACCATTACAATTAATACGCTTAACGCAAATATATTCTTTAATGATTTGGAGCGCTATTTTTATATCAATTGGTGGTTATTTATTAGGCGATTGGGTGATTGGGTTTTTATATAAAGGCGGCTTTCCTTTAGCTCCCGAAATTTTTAAAATTCATATTTGGATTACCATTCCAGTATTTTTTGGTACAGCTTGGGGGTCATGGTTGTTAGCTTTAAACAAACAAAAATTAATTACCATTTACCAATTTCTGCTGCTAATAGTTATTCTGGCTTTAGAAATGCATATGATTCCATTATATGGCATAAAAGGTGCTGCTTACAGTGTAGTTTTTTCACAAATGATAAGCATTTTTATCATCATACTTGTTTACAAACCAAAAGAATCGACTATGCTTTTCATTTCGGCATTGAACCCAAAAAATCTTTTTGATGTTTTTAAATATTGGAAAGAAATGAAAAGTTTGAAAGAATAAAAACTTAATAAACCAAAAAAGAGGTCAACAAATGCTAACCTCTCTTTTTACAAATTTTACTTTATTTATTTTACAATATATAAAGCATCATTGTTTCTATATTTTTCATTGTTTTCATACCAATCTTGATATTTTTCGCCATTGCTTAAAGCCCATTCAGCAAAATAAACATATGATTTTATAAAGTCAGTTTTTTCACTTGAATAAGGAATTTCTGCTGGAATATTTAATGCCCAAGGTAAATTATTTTTAGTTTTATAATAATTATCCTCTTTACTATTGTCATCAAAAGTACCAAACATTTTTTGATTAGCTTTAGCCGTTGGCTCATAACCTGGCAAGTGAATTTCTGTTTCTCTATTTTGATTAATAATAGCAAACGGATTAAAATCTTCAATTTTAAAATCTTTCATTGAAACCAAACCATTTGGAGCTTTACCGTTTTCATCTCTGAATTTTACTGTAAAATAAATAGTTTGAGGTTTAACATAAGAAGCTTTAGGATCTACATTTACACCAGTAGAACCACCAGGACCTTTTAAAAAGTCTGCAGCACTTGTAAATGCAATGATTGTTGCTATTTTTTGATCGGCTTCAGTACCATTTTTATTTAAATTCAACCATTTTGCTTCTGTTTTTAAACCTTCTACAGAATAAATTTTATCATATTCAATTCTGTTTAACATAAATCCAAAACCATTATTAAAACCAGCTCCAATGGCTCTTGGAGTAATTTCATAATTAATTTCTACAATATTGTTTTCAGCATCTGTAACAATATTGAAACGATAACCAACTACTAAATCATTAAAATCATAATCACCCATTGACGGCCATAAATCTTCGAACATGATAGTTCCATTTTCTTTTTCAGGATATACATTATTAAATGCTTTAATTGGATCGTTTGGATATGAATCGTATTTGTTGGCTACCTTATCTTTATCAATGTCTTCTCTATCCCTTTCTTCATTTGTTTTTACAGGAAAACAACTGTTTGATGGATCTGAAGCATAAGTTCCTGATACTTCAACGTCATCAAATATAATGGTACCTTCACCATCAACCCCAATAAAACTTATTCTAATTTTATATGGTTGACTTGTACTTTTTATTGCCATTGGCAAAGTTGATGAAATATTAACAATGTTAGTGCTGCTCATATTTGTAAAACTATATTCATAAAATGTAGTAAAATCACTTGTCAAGTCTTCATTTTTACTGTTAGCATCAAAAAATGCATATGAAAATACTACTCCTCTAGTTTTAGCTCCACTTCCATTAAGACGTGCTGCTAATTTTACATTTCCAACTCCATTAGTTTGCCAAGGTGATTTTATATATGCGCTTGTTAATATGTTGTTCTTTAATGTATTTGTTTCAAACGAATATTTATCTGTGATAATTAATTTTTCATTTTTTGAATTATAAATTGCTTCTGGAATTTGCCAACAAAGCGCATTGTATTCTTTAATGTCATTTTTTTCGCCATTCAATAAAACTTGTGCTTTAGTAAAATTTACTATAAAAACTGTTAGTACAAAAATTGCTATTTTTTTCATATGGTTTTTTATTTTTGGTTTTTATTAATTTAAATAATTCATTACTACATTTCCGTTGTTAATAGCTATAGTTTTTACAATAGTTCCGTAGCTAATAATTACCTTTTCGGCTTTTAAAGGAAGTGTGATATTGCCTATATAAGCCTCGTTCATTTTCTGTAATTTACTAAAAACCACATCTCCGGTTTCTGTTTTTACTACTAATGTATTGGTTATTTCTATTGGTGTATTTGCCGCCATTACATTTAGCGAAATTACCTTTGTAGATTTCCAATTAAATGTTGGAACAACTTTTATTTCTTTAAAATGAGTTGGTGATACATTAGCATTTGGTAATGTTTTTTGTAATTCTAAGTCTTTTTTGCAGCTTGAAATAGAAATAATTCCTATAAAAACTGCTGCTATTGCAAATGGTTTTATTTTTATCATTTTTTTAAAATTTTTTATTTCGGTTTCTATAAATTCAACTTATGTGCCTAAAAAGTTAAATAACTTAAATTAAAACACTTAATTATAAAAAGTAAACTTTTTTGATAAAAATATTTCCCAAAATGGGGATTTTTTTTCAAAATGATACATCTAAAATGTTGTTTTATTGTTACAATTTTATGTCATTTTAACTATGAAAAAACATGTGTTACAAACAAGAATTTTTTAATGAAGAAAAACAGATACACCAATATATAAATATCGTGTATGCGCAGAATTTAAACTATAAAGTTAAACTTTTTTAAAAAGAGAAGCCTATAAAAAATATACAAACAGGTAATAAAATAAATACTTTTCAACAAAAAGAAAGCACTGTTTTATTAAAATATAAGAGGGAAATTAAATAAAAAAAGATTTATGAAAATTTAATAAGCAAACTCACCGTGAGCTGTTTTTAAAATCAATTCATTCTTTTCAGCAGTTTCTACTCTTCCTATTATTTGTGCAGGAATTTGGTATTTGTTTGCTAAAGCAATTAAGCCTTCAGCAGTTATTTCATCGGTATAAAACTCCAACAAATTTCCCATGTTAAACACTTTATACATTTCGTGCCATTCACTATTACTTTGGCTTTGAATCATGCTGAACAATGGTGGAGTTTTAAAGAGGTTATCTTTAATAATTTTCACGTTTTTTACAAAGTGTAAAACCTTTGTTTGTCCGCCACCCGTGCAATGAACCATGCCATCAATTTTATCAAAATAGTTTTCAAAAACTTCCTTAATAATTGGGCTAAAAGTTCTGGTTGGTGAAAGTATCATTTTACCAACGTTTAAAGGATTATCGGAAAATTGTTCGCTTAATTTTAAACCACCAGTATATACCAAATCATCTGGAACTTGTGGGTCAAAACTTTCACTAAATTTTTTATAAAACGATGATAAAACATCATGACGGGCCATGGTTAAACCATTACTTCCCATTCCTGCATTGTATTCTTTTTCGTAAGTAGTTTGCCCAAAACTGGCAAAACCAACAATTACATTTCCTGCTTTTACGTTATGATTTGAAATAATTTTACTTTTTTCAATTCGTGCTGTAACGGTTGAATCTACAATAATGGTGCGCACTAAATCGCCCACATCGGCAGTTTCGCCACCAGTAGAATGAATATTAATTCCATACGATTGAAGCATGGCCACAAACTCTTCAGTTCCTTCAATAATGGCTTGAATGACTTCACCAGGAATTAAGTTTTTATTTCTGCCAATGGTTGATGAAAGTATAATTTTATCAAAAGCACCCACACATAACAAATCGTTTAAATTCATGACAATAGCATCTTGTGCTATGCCTTTCCAAACTGATAAATCGCCCGTTTCTTTCCAATACAAATAAGCTAAACTTGATTTAGTTCCTGCACCATCGGCATGCATAATATTACAAAATTTTTCATCACCACCCAAATAATCAGGAACTATTTTACAAAAAGCTTGGGGAAACAATCCTTTATCCATGTTTTTAATAGCTGCGTGAACATCTTCTTTTTGTGATGAAACGCCACGTTTCATGTATTTATCGTTGGTCATTTGGGAAAAATTAGGGAACAAATTTAAAGCTTCAAAGATGATTAAATTATTTTATTTATTGGACAAAAAAAGGAAAGTCAGATTTAACAGGCTAGTTTTTGGAGTAAATATTACTGAAAAGTTTTCATGTTTGTTAATATCATTAGGCTTAAATGTTATGAAATAGTAATGCAATTGGAATTTATATTTTTTCTGTTAAGTTTGCATAACTTATGAAAAAACATTTAATAATCATAGCATTACTAATAATTTTTAGTAATATAAATTATAATGCATCAGCTCAAAGTCAATATTGGACAGACGTGCAATCGGTTTCAATCAATGAACAAGACCGTCAAATTATTCCTATAAAATACAGAACTTTAAAACTTGAACTAACAGATTTAAAGAAATTACTTTCAAAAACTGTAAATGAATTTAGCGCAGCTGCAAAAGACAGTAAAATAATCATTGAATTGCCATTGCCAGATGGAGGAATGAGTCGTTTTTATGTTTATAGTTCATCAATAATGGAAAAGCCTTTGGCAGATAATTTTCCTCAAATTCAAACTTTTTCTTGTCAAGGAATTGACGATTTGCATGCCAGTGCAAGAATAGATTATACCGAAAAAGGATTTCATGGAATGGTGCTTTCAGCAAATGGTTGTTATTTTATAGATCCTTATGCCAAAAACAATTTGGATTACTATATTTCGTATTACAAAAAAGATTTCACCACCAAAAAAGTGTTGTTGGAAGAAGGTGTTTTAAGAAATCCGCCAATAATTGCTCCACCACCTCTAAAAAAAACATCAAACAACACGCAAACAAACAGCGGAAACACAGCAAATAGATCGAACGGAACTCAGTTATATACATACAGAATTGCCATTGCTGCCACTGGTGAATATTCAGCTTATCAGGGCGGAACAGTTGCTTTAGCGCTTTCGGCACAAGTAACTTCGCTCAATAGAGTGATTGCAGTTTATAGAAAAGAATTAGCCATCAATTTAATTTTAGTGTCTAATAATGCAAATATTATTTACCTAAACGCTAGCACCGATCCATATACAAACACCAATGGAAGTACCATGTTGGGGCAAAATCAAACAACTTTAACAAGTGTAATTGGTAGTTCAAATTACGATATTGGACATGTGTTTAGTACTGGTGGCGGAGGAATAGCCATGATGGGTTCGGTGGGTGTAACAAGCTTAAAAGCACAAGGAGTTACAGGTTCAAGCGCACCAGTTGGCGATCCTTTTGACATTGATTACGTTTGTCATGAAATGGGACATCAGTTTGGTGCCAATCATTCATTTAATGGAAGTACAGGTTCGTGCGGAGGAGGAAATAGAAACACTTCAACTGCTTATGAACCAGGAAGCGGAAGTACAATTATGGCGTATGCTGGAATTTGTTCTCCTCAAGATTTGCAATTGCATAGCGATCCTTATTTTCATACTTCAAATTTTGATGAAATTATCACTAATATTACCACAGGTTCTACCGGAAGTTCGGGTTGTGCGGTTATAACTTCTACGGGAAATACTCCACCTGTGGCAAGTGTTGGAACCACAACTTTTACCATTCCTAAAAGTACACCTTTTACCCTAACAGGTTCTGCAACAGATTCCAATGGAGATACATTAAGTTATTATTGGGAACAGTTTGATTTAGGTTCTACCTCAGCTCCTGCAACACCATTAACAGTTGGACCAAGATTTCGTTCCTATTCACCAACTACAACTCCAAGCAGAATTATTCCAAACTATGCTGATTTATTAGCAGGCACCACACCAATTGGAGAAATACTTCCAACTGCTGCGCAAACTGCAAAATTTAGATTTACAGCCAGAGATAATCGTACTGTTGGCGGTGGGGTAAATTATGATGTAAATTATTGTACAGTTACCTTTGCTTCTGTAGGCCCATTTTCTATAAATAGTCCAACTATTGTAGCTCAAAATTCAAATTATACACTTACTTGGAATGTAAATAGCACTCATTTAAGTCCCATCAATTGTTCGTTAGTAAAAATATCCTTGTCGTTAGACGGTGGCTTAACATTTCCAACAGTTTTAGCAGCTAGTACTGCAAATGACGGAACCGAAAGCTTAGCAATTCCAAATATTTCAAATAGCAATGCAAGATTTAAAATAGAAGCCATTGGTAATATTTTTTTTAACATAAGTAACGTTTTTATCATTGGAGCTGTTCCTGCCCCTACCATTATTTCCTTTGTACCTACTATTGGTTTTCCTGGCGATACAATATTAATTACAGGTACTGGATTAGCGGGAGTGGCTACTGTAACATTTGGTGCCGTTTCGGCAACAGGTTTTATTATTAATTCTAACACATCTATTTCGGCAGTAGTTGGAGCAGGTGCAACAGGTGCTGTTCAAGTTACATCGGCAAGTGGAACAGCTTCGTTAAATGGATTTACATTAGGTGATTCTACTATTGGCATTTTCAAAAATATTGGAACTGGAACTACAACAAATACTAGCACTACTTATCCTGCTCCTTATGGAAATTATTTTGGAGGTGCACGTCATCAAATGATTTATTTGGCAAGTGAGCTTACTGCTCAAGGATTGTCAGCAGGATTAATTAGCCAATTTGGATTTAACGTAGCTACATTAATTGCTGGGCCACTGAATGGATTTACTTTAAAAATTGGAACTACCACTTCAGCTACATTAACTGCTTTTGCTGCTACTGGACTCAATACTGTATTTACTACAACTGCTTATTCTGGCACAACAGGTTGGAACATGCACAGTTTTTCTACTCCTTTTTTATGGGATGGAACTTCAAATATTATTATTGAAACCTGTTTTAATAACAATAATACAGGAACAACAGGAAATACTGCTACTTATTTAACCACAGGATTTACCTCCGGAACTTGCCGTTATTATAATGCCGACAACACCGCAACTGTTTGTACCGGAACCACTTCTACAGCTTCTACTAGTCGCCCAAATGGAAGATTATTTGTAACTAAAAAACCTACTGTAGGCGCAACTAATATTGTATTTACAAATATAACTAATACCAGTGTTACGCTTACATTTACAAAAGGAAATGGAGGAAAAAGAATTGTAGTTTGCCGTCCTACAAGCGCCACTGCTATGCTGCCTATTAACTTAAGTAATTACACTTCCAATGCTGTTTTTGGATTAGCAAATACTACTGGCACAAATAATTATGTAGTGTATAACGGAACTGGAAATACTTTAAACGTAAGTGGACTTAACCTACTTACTTCCTACACTTTTACAATATATGAATACAATGGTGCTGCGGGAAATACTATTTACCAAACTGTAGGCACAAGTGGAGCTGTTTCTACTTTGCCAGTAACCTGGCAATCATTTAATGCTAATAGAATTTCACAAGCTGTATTGTTAAATTGGGTTACTGCTAGCGAAATTAATAACAACTATTTTGAAGTAGAAAGATTAACAGGAAATGTGGCATTAGCAACTAATAATTGGCAATCGATTGGTACTGTTAAAGGAAACGGAAATACCAACACTACAAGCAAATATTCATTTACAGACAAACAACTTGCTGCTGAAAACAGTGCTTATTACAGAATTAAGCAGGTAGATTTTGATGGGAAAACCAGTTTTTCAAAAACTGTTTATATTGCTGCTAAGCAAACCGAAAACCAAAGTTTTTTAGTAAAACCAAATCCTAGTGAAGGAAAGTTTACAGTAGTTTACAACCCTTCAAATACTGCAGGATTTACCATTTCAGTTTATAATTTATTAGGCTTGGAAGTTTGGCATCAATTAAGCAATAACATAGAAACCAATATAGACTTAAGTAATTTACCTAAAGGATTATATACGGTAATAATTAACGATGCTGATAAAACTAAAAGTAATATTTTGCTACTGCAATAAAATTACTTTTGGGTTTAAAAAATTGTTATAAAAAAGGAAAGTCAGTTTTATGTAAATTTTATAATTTAAAAACTATTGGAAGAGTATAATAAACTCTTACAGGTTTTCCATTTTGTTTTCCTGGCACCCATTTCGGCATTGTTTTAACTAAACGAATTACTTCTTCATCACAACCAAATCCTAACTTTTGAAGGATTTCAATATTAGAAATAGTACTGTCTCTTTCAATAACAAATCTAACTACTACTCTTCCCTCAATTCTGTTTTCTTTTGCATAAGGAGGATAAATTATATTTTTATTGATAAAAGCCTTCAATGCTTCCTCTCCTTCTATAAATTTTGGTCTTTCTTCAGCATCAATTAATATTTCATTTGAGTCAACTTCATAATTAACAAAAGTAATTCCTCTTACAGATCCCTCTAATCTATTTATCTTATTATCAATTAATTCTTTTTTATCAGTTTTTATTTTGCCTTTTGAAATTTGTTTTGCATGCTTTATAATTACTGTAGAACCCATTAATTTCCTGTGTTTTGGATATTCAGCTTCTCCTAATAATTCTTGTTCAATTGGCTTGCTTGCTTCTAATGTTTCTGCAATGTTTTTTGTTGAACTATCCACCACTTCTATTTTACCAATTGTTGCGGTGTTTCCATTATTATCGGTGCAACTAAAAAGTGTGGTTCCAAATACAATGAATAATGCCAAAGCAAATTTTCGGCTTGTTGGAATATAGCTAAAAACCGTGTTTGGAATTTGAATATGGATATGTGCTAATTGTTCATTTTTAAAATTACCACAAATTTTTTGACCATAGTTTTTGGTAAAATAATTTTGGATATCTTGATTGGTAAATGTGGTAAAATCAACAACAGTTTTTTGGCAACTGCCGCAAAATCGGCCTTGTTCAGTTTTAGTCATTGCGCCCCAGTTTTCGTGGCAAGGATTTGGAATGGTAATTTTCATGGATGATCTTTCTTTATTATAAGTAACATATTTAGAAACTATGGATGCAAAGTCATATCATTTTCCATAAAAATTATTTAGACGCGATAAATTGCGTCTCTACAATTCCACCATTTCCAACTTAAACTCTGCTAAAGTTTTTAATTGATAGTTGGCTACATGCCAATATTTTTCATGTTGTTTTTCGGTTTCGGGAATTACTATGCATTTCATGCGGGCTGCTTTGGCGGCTATCATTCCATTCACCGAATCTTCAAAAACCAAACATTCAGTTGGCAATACATTTAACATATTGGCCGTAGTTATAAATACACTTGGATGTGGTTTTCCATAAGGTTCAAACTCGGCACTTACTAATAAATCAAAGTAATGGCGAATGTTTAATTTATCAACCACTACATTTATTAAACTCATGGCGCTAGATGATGCTAAAGCAATTTTAAAACCATTGGCTTTGCAAAGCTCCAAGGTTTGAATAACACCCGGCAAAGCATCAGCATTTTCAATGATTAACAGCTTTACAGTTTCCAAAACATCAGCTTCTACTGCCTCAAAGTTTTGGAGGCCCCAAGGTTGGTAATTATACCAATGTGCTACTACTTCACTTAACCTAAAACCCATTACTTGGCGCAGTAATTCATCGTTTAGGTTCAACCCTAATTTACCAAAACAAATTTTTTCAGCTATTTTCCAATAAGGTTCCGAATCGACCAAAAGGCCGTCCATGTCAAAAATAATTGCTTTAATCATTGTTCTTTAATAACCCAATAATTTAAGCATGGTATCAGGCGTTTGTTGCTCCGCAAAAACTTGATAATTTAAAGTTCCATCTTCGTTTTTATCAATAATAATATGCTTTGGCGCAGGAATTAAGCAATGTTGAATTCCACCATATCCGCCCAAACTTTCTTGGTAAGCGCCTGTATGAAAAAAACCCATTACTAAAGGTTCCGCATCTTCTGTTTTGGGCATAAATACTTGATTGGTATTAGAATCACTGTTATAATAATCTTGACTATCGCAGGTTAATCCACCTAAATTAATGCGTTGAAACTCCTTATCCCAATTGTTGGCTGCCAACAAAATAAACTTCTGACCAATTCCCCAAGTGTCGGGTAAAGTAGTAATGAATGAACTATCAATCATTAACCATTTTTCCTTGTCGTTTTGTTCTTTTTCACCAATTACCGAATATAAAATTCCACCACTTTCACCAACAGTAAACGAACCAAATTCAGTAAATATATTTGGTACTTCTATGTTTCTGCTATCGCAAATGGTTTTAATATAAAACACAATTTGATCTATCATGTATTCATAATCATATTCTACCCCAAGCGAAGTATATATTGGCATTCCGCCACCAATATCTATGGTATCTAATTCAGGGCAAGCTTCTTTTAAATCGCAATACACATGAACCAATCGAGCTAATTCACTCCAGTAATAAGTAGTATCTTTTATGCCCGAATTTACAAAGAAATGAACCATTTTTAGTTTAAATAATTCATTGTCTTTAATTTTTGAGTGATATAAATCTACCACTTTTTTATAGCTCATTCCTAAGCGAGAAGTATAAACCGAAAAGTTGGGTTCTTCTTCAGTTGCTATTCGTATGCCAAGCTTAGTTACGTTTGTTGTTTTGCTTGCTATCAAATCAAACTCTTCCGGATTGTCTAACACACAAATTAAATTTTCAAAACCAGCATTCACCATCTTTGCCATGTTTATGGCATAAGGTTCGTTTTTAAAACCATTGCAAATAATGTATTTATCGGTTCCAAACTTTCCTTCAGCGTGTAATTTACTAAGAATTTCTAAATCGAAAGCCGATGAAGTTTCAATGTCAACATTGTTTTTTAAAGCTTCATTTATTACAAAACTAAAGTGTGAGCTTTTGGTACAATAACAATAAAAATATTTTCCAGCATAGTTATGCTTTGCAATGGCTTTGTTAAAAAGTTCGGTTGCTTTTTGAATTTGGCTGCTTATTTTGGGTAAATAGCTAAACTTTAAAGGCGTGCCATATTCCTTTACCAATGCCATTAAATCAATGCCATTAAAATGCAAATGATTCTCAATAACCTCAAAACCATGACGAGGGAAAAAGAAAGTTTGGTGAATTAAGTCGGTGTATCGGTTTCTGAGTTGTGGTGTCAATGCGAGAAGATTTTATTTTTGCGAATGCAATTTTACACAATCCAAAAGGTTTTTTTACATGATTTTTTTGTGAAGTTTTTTAGTAGTCACAGTTGGACAAAAATTAATTTATTCTGCTTGTTGTTTGGTGTTTTAGCAAAGCTACACTAACAATAAAAATTTAAACTTACAAACGGTGCGGAGAGTCATACCATAAGGAACTTCCTTTACTATAAACAAAAAAAGTGCCAACACTTTTGATGCCGACACTCTTCTTCATTTACTAATAAAATAATACTATAACACAAAGCTTAACAATATATCAGAAAACACTTGACTAGGATCGCTACCTACTCCAGCCACTTTAAAAGCATATTGCTTTCCACTAGTTAAGCTAACTATTATTAAGTTAGTTTTTGTGCTAGTAATGGGAACCCAAACACTGTCGGTGGTAACAGGTGCTGCGGTATATTCATATAAATAAGAATCGGCACCTGGTATGCTGCTAAAACTTACTTTTACTGTTCCTACTCCTTCGCCAGGCATAACTTTTATATTTTGTGCCTTTGGCAATGCGCCAATACTCGATTTTGTTTTTTGTAAATCGAAGCCAGACGATAACAAAATGTTTTCATTGTTTTTGCCATTTAACTGCACATAAAGACCTGCGTTATTTAGTAATTCAATTAATTCATCGCGGTACTGGTTTTTTAAGGCGGTGTCTGCCTTGTTTCCTTCTACCGAATTGTTTATTGAATCATCAAAGTTATCAATGCCTACTTGTAGCTCGGGAAGCGTAGGTGTTGGTGTTGTAAAATTCACGTTACCAGTTAAGCTGGTGTGAATGTAAGTACCTTTTAAAAGAAGGTTTGAATCGCTTAGTTTACTAAAGCCTGTTGAAATTTTGGGATTTGTCATAATTTTTGTTTTTTATACTCTTAAATAATATTTAAAATTACAATTAAATAACCATGAATCACTATGTTTTTATTTTAAAATTGATAATAATTAATATTACCTAAAAATAATTACACATGTATCTTATAGATAACTGTTTAAATTATATTATTTCAATTGTCATCTTTTTTCATTTCTAGTGTAATTATTGAATTAGCAGCTTTATTTGCCTGTTTTTCATTTTTAAAAATTGATTTTTTATGAAAAAATTACTGCTTTTGTGCATAAAAATACCGTTTTATTAAAGTACATAAAAAAATTATAAAAATGAATATTAACGGAATAGATTTACTAGGCTATTATTCCAACTTACTTACTCTTTTTTCAAATAATTAATAGTGTTTTTTCTTTAGTAAAATTATAAATGCCAGCAAGAAATTTTCCTTTGTAAGGAGGAAAAGGAATTTTG
>CAIUQQ010000045.1 GCA_903901345.1 uncultured Bacteroidota bacterium
GTTTCGTACAGCCGTGTTTTAAAAACCTGTCAGGTATTTTATTTTCATTATTAAAATATAAAAGCCGTTCCAATAGGAGCGGTTTTTTTTATAAAATTCACATCCGAATTCTTAAATTTTTCTTAATTTATTTATTTGTGCAACCTTAATTCATTCGTAAAATCATATAGGGTATATACTATATTTTATAAATACAATAACTATGAAACGCTTCGATAACAATAAGTCATTATTCATTATTTTTATTTCAATTGTTTTATTTTTCAATATATCAACTTCCCTTTATGATTTATTTTATTTAGACAAAAAAGAAGATAATCAATCAGATAACATTAAGAATATTAGTTCAGAATGTACAGGTTATAAATTAAAAAGATTAAGTGGTTATAAGTATGCCATGCCTTTGATGTTTGTAGACAATACTTGCCAATCAGAAAAACTTTCAACTTTAAAAAATGAACTCAATAATTTATTTAATAAATATAAAGAATCGGGAGTTTTAAGTTCTGCATCTTTGTATTTAAAGGATTATAATAGCAATGGTTGGATCGCAATCAATGAAAATGAAACTTATTCACCAGGTTCACTGCTTAAAGTTCCTTCATTAATTACGCTGTTAAAAATGAGTGAGAAAAATCCAGGACTTTTAAATAAAAAAATTGTCTTTAATAAACATTATGACGTACAAATTGACCCTAAATATTTATCGAAAGCAATTAAGTTTGGTGAAACTTATACAGTAAAAGAGCTAATGTCATACATGATAAAATATTCTGATAACAATGCCACTTTGCTTTTAAATGAAGTAATAGACGTAAAAATGTTCACGCAACTTTTTAAAGATTTTGGTTTAAAAGAGTTTGATTGGTATGGGGCAGATTATTTAATGACGGTAACAGATTATTCTGAATTTTTACCTGCTTTATTCAATGCGAGTTACTTGAATATTGAAAATTCAGATTTTGCTTTAGAATTATTAAGTAAATCTGATTTTAAAGAAGGGTTTTCAAAAGGAATTCCTTCTAACGTAAGTGTGGCTGAAAAATTTGGTGAATCTGGTAATTTAGATATGAAAGAATTACATGAAACGGCCATTGTTTTTTTAGCAAATAAGCCATATATAATAACTATAATGACTAAAGGTAAAGTGTTAGAAAAATTGCCTGAAGTGTTAAAAGAAGCAAGTTATTTAGCTTATAATCACATTAATCAATTAAGTAATTAAGAATGTTTTCATTCTTAATTCTTGTGTAACCAAACTTGTAAATCATTAATTACCTCAAATGGAATATGGCGCATAATTGCATATTCGCTGTAAGTTGATTCTCCTTCACCAGCATGCATTATATGATTCATTTTTTCGTACATTTTAAAGGTAACATTTTTATTGTTTTTTAGCTTTTTCTCCCACACTGCAAAGTTCTTTTTATCTACTTGATAATCGCGTGCGCCCTGCATTATCAAAATTGGAATTGTTAGTTTTTTTGCTACTTTTATTTGGTCGTATTTATTAATCCATAACCAATATTTAGCTGGAATTTCGTGGGGTAATAAAAAGTAGGAAGTGTTTTCTTTTACTTTTCGTTTCAAAACTATTTTTGCTTTGGCATCATCTTCATCAAAATGTACTTTTTTATGAGGTAATATTCTTCCTAAATATTTGTTTTGGTCTATCATCATTTCTAAAGGATGATTGGCATTTGCTCCCATCATAATAATCCCTTTTATAAAAGGATTTTCTTTGGCTACAAATGGAGCAAAATAAGCACCTTCCCCATGCCCAAGTAAATATATTTTGGTACTGTCTATATTTGGATTTTTCTTTAATAAATTAATTACAGCTTGTAAATCATCTAATAAATCTTCACGCGGAGTAAATGGCACCCCATTCATTTTATTCTGCGAAAAATTGAAACCATAGTTTAAACTACGTTTGTTGTACCTGAAAACTGCAAATCCACCTGTAGCCAAACCCACAGCAATGTCTTTATAAGGTTTTGAAACAAAATTACCGTCAGCATCTGATGGTCCAGCAGCTGGAATTATAATTACTAGTGGCACTTTTTTATTGCCAACAGGCATGCTTAAAACACCATTTAAAGGCATGGTTGTATCAGCAGCAAATTTTATATTTTCATCATGATAGTTTTCTGCAGTGGCATAATCAGGAATTGCATAAGTTTTATACGTCTCTGTAAAACGATAAAGTATTAGTTTTTTGTTTTCTCTATTGAAAACTAATTCTATTAATAAATCAATATTATAAACTGTTTTAGATACATATTCTATATTTATTTGACCATAGTTTTCACTAAATCCGGCAAATTTATATTTAGTAATACCACCATATTTTTCAATAATTGGGTCGTAATTAGAAGCCAATGCCATTGGACTATTGAACGCAATTTGCTGATCGTTAAATTGCATTGTTAATGAATCATAATTTCTGTTTTTAAAAAGCGAGATAATGTTTTCGCTTTTATCCATAAACATTTTTTGCTCAGTTTGAGCAATGGTGTCATTTATTAAAAATAACACTAAAAAGAGTGATAATATGCTGTATTTAATTTTCATTTTGTAAAGGCAAGATTATGCTTTTTAAATGAAACGAAAATCTAAAATTTTGTTAAAAAAAATGCAGCAATTTAAATTGCAGCATTTAAATTGGAATATTTTTAAAAATTTACTTTTTAGGAATTAACGTAGCCTTTACTTTTACATCTAATTCGTCAGCTATTTTTGTAGCTACCAATGAAGGAATTTCTATTTTATGGTCTGAATTTTTTACTATGAAATTACTTTCTAATAATATGCTTCCTTCTTTAACAGTTATTGTTCCAGTAATAGTTCTTTCTTGAATTATTCCATGAATAGTTAATTTACCTTTTACTGTTACTTGGTATACACCAGCCACTTTTAAATCAATGTTTTCTTGAACATTTCCCCTAAAGCTGCTCATTGGATACTTTTCACTTTCCATGTATTTTTCGTTGAAATGCTCTTGCATTAACTTATTAGGAAAAATAAAAGAAATGTTTTGAATAACAAATGCAATATCTTTTGTTTCTAAATTTATTAAAGTAGTTGCAGTTTCACTTTTTCCGTCAATATCTTCAATGGGAGTTTTTGAAAAAAAGCTTACTGAGGCATTGGAAGCTTTATATAAAGTTTGTGCTGATGAATTTGCTATTGAAAATAGTGCTATGGTAGCAATTGTTATGATAAGTTTCATGCCGATGACTTGGTTTGTGATTTTCATTTTTATTTTTTTTATTGTTTGATTTCAATTATAGTGCCAATAACTAACTACTATTTTTTAGGTTCGTTATCAAATGAAAAAGTACGTGATAAATTAAAGCCTAATCTTATTCCAAAATCACTCCATTTACCAGTAGTTTGAGCCACAAATCCTTGTTCATACATATATGTAGAATTGCTAAACATTAACTGAAATACATGTCCACCTGTTTCAATATCAACACCTACAGCTAAATAATCTTCAAAGTTATTTTTTGTATTCGGAATTAATTCATCTCTTCCTGTTAAACGTGGGTAATACTCAATATTGAAACGCGTGCTTCTAGTAATTTTAAATGAACCTCCCAAACCCAATGCTATTATATCGTTTGGGTCACTTGTTTTTGCCACTAAATTTCTGTGTACAAAAGTTGGAGTAATTTGTAATGAAATTCCTGGTGTAACTTTTTTTGAAATGATTAATTGGTTACAAAAATTTAATCGTGAAGTGAAATAATTATCACGTGTAGGATCTGCAAAAGTAGTAGTGTTAACTCCCATATTTCCGTAGTAAGAAACAGCTATTGGAAAGTTTTTATTGCCACCACTTGTTTGTTGAAAAAGTTTATATTTTACGCTAAAATCATATATTTTAGCTACTGAGCTTCTACCAACTCCAACCATTAATTTATCGGTAATTCCATAATCTAAAGCCAAACGAACAGTGGCTGCATCTATTCCCAAAAAACTATAATAAGTGGCATCGTCTTTTAATTCGCCAAAACGATGAAGAATCAAAAAGTTTAAATGTTTTTTAGCAATGTTTTCATTGCTCTGTCCTGTAATAATTCTGGTTCCTTTAAAGGTTGCTAATACTGGACTTGAAACGGTATTTTCAGCTTTTAACATGTCTAATAAATCATCTTGTGCCCAAGCAAAATTTACCATTAAAATCATTGCGATAAAAAGTATATTTTTTTTCATTTTTTTATTGAGCCATTCCGGCTTTAATCCAATTGTTTAATTTTGTAATATTACAAGCCGTCATTCCTGCTGGCTTTGGCATTGTTTTATTTGTAATTGCTCTGTAAGTTATATCTTCAATATTGTTTTTTACGAAGTCATAAGTTGTTAAATCAGGAATAGACATTCCTGCTACATGACAACCAACATAGGCACAATTTACATCAATGATTGTTTTAATTCCATTGGTGTATGTTAGCGTTAAATTACAATCTTCTAAAGGGAAATTTGTTTTCTCTTTTTCATGATTGCAGCCAAACATTATTATGAAGATTAATAATAAAAAAACAATTGAAAATAATTTCATTTCACTTTTAGTTTTCTAATGCTCCAGCTTTTATCCAATTATCTAATTTTGTGATATTACAACTAGACATTCCAGATGGTTTTGGCATATCTTTAATGGTAACAGCTCTTGCTGTAATTCTTACAGTATTGGCCTTAACTAAAGAGTAAGTTGTTAAATCAGGAGAAGTTCCTCCCGATACATGGCATCCCGATGTTGCACAATTTCCATCTATAATAGTTTTTATTCCAGTATTATAGGTGAGCAGTGCATTGCAATTAGTACCTGAATTTGGGTAAAGTTCTTCTTCTTTGTCGTAATAACAACCTGTTAAAACAATAAAACCAAAAAGTAAAGTTGAGAGAATTATTTTTTTCATTTAATTGATGTTTATTTTATCTATTATACCACCATGGCAACTTGAATTAGAGCAACTCATTCCGCCCATAAATTTAGAAATCATATTCTTTCTTTTTGAACCACTGATAACTACAGGATAGCATCCACCATTAAAGTTGATGATTTTATTGGTATAAAAATTTCCTTTTTTATCTGAAGTTAAAGTTAAAATTTTAAAACCACCTCCATTAGGTTCACTCCATAATTCTACAGTAACATTATTGGCCGGAGAGCCACTATTAAAAACCGAACCAGCTACATTCCACCAACCTTCACTGGAAGCTTCGTTCGATGAATTGTTATGACAACTCATACAATCTTGTCCAGTTCTATGGCTTTCGTCTTCATTAGCTGCACTTTGTTTGGTGTGTTTCTGTAATTCATCGTAATGAGAACAGGCAACAAAAAATATTGCAAGTATTAAATATAAAGAGATGGTGCTTTTTTTAAAATTCATTGTTTTATAGCTGAAAATTTTGTCAAATTTAAAGTATTTATATTATCATAATGATAACATTTTCTGACTTTTAGTAATAACATTTTTTTAAGATTATTTAATCCCTTTAAATAATCTTTTCCATCTAACTTCTTTATTTGCTGAATCCCAGCTCATCCAAACAAAAAGTGCTTTCCCTACAATGTGAGTTTCAGGAACAAATCCCCAAAAACGACTGTCTGCTGAATTATCGCGGTTATCGCCCATCATAAAATAATAATTATACTTAAACTGATAAGTTTTTATGGCTTGTCCATTGTTCATGGCTTGTCCATTTTCCCAAGTTAAAGTTGGGTTATCTTCATAATGGTTAATGGCAAATTGGTACACATCAAAATTATGTTCATTCATTTCTATTACATCGCCACTTTTTGGAATATAAATTGGGCCATAATCATCAATACTCCACTTATATTTTTCTTGAAAAGTAGTATAGCCACTTATGAATGTGGTATCATTTTTTTCAATGGAAACAATACCCGGCAATTCTTTCAATTTGGCTTTCGATTTATTTGATAAATTGATTAGCAAATATCCTTTATCAGTAGCGCCACCTTCAGTAATGTCATTGTCTTTGATAAATTTTTCTGTGATACCTTCAGTAGAAACCACTTTGTAAAAATGTTGCATCAAATCTGGATTGTCTGCAGGTTTGTTATTAATAAATAATTGCTGATTTACTACTTTTAAACTATCGCCAGCTATTCCTACACAGCGTTTAATATAATTTTCCTTTTTGTCAGTTGGTTTGTCTATTTCAAAAGGATAATTGAATACAACTACATCATTATTTTTAATAGATGACACCGCAAATAAACGGGTGTATGGCATTTTCATCCATTCCAAATACGATTGTGTGGTTTCAGAAAATGGTAATTTGTTATGCACAAATGGAAAGCTTAAAGGTGTTTGTGGTAACCTGTTTCCATAACTGTATTTACTTACAAAAAGAAAATCACCAACCAATAATGATTTCTCCATGGAAGAAGTTGGAATGGTATAAGCTTCCATAAAATAACCACGAATAATGGTAGCTGCTATGGTTGCAAATATTAATGCATCTGTCCATTCATATGCTCTTTGAACATTACTTTTTGAAGATGGCATTAAAATTCTAAATGAAAAGAAAAATAATGGAGAAACTAACAATGCTATTAGACGAGTAAAATAACCAAAAATTATAGCAATGCCATATAAACAATTCAATAAAGCCAAACCAAATGATGCGCCAGCAGACATATAAAGCACCATGCAAACTATGTTAATTAAAATCCAAATGGTTATAATTGACCATTGTTTTTTACTGAAATTTTTTGGGCTTTTGTAAAAATAATTAAACAACTCTGTAAAAAAATTGCCTTTAACTAGGTTGTTATTTCCTTTTGTATTATTCATGAATTTTATATATTGAATTTACATAGTTAAACATACTTAAATATTAATCATTCAAATTTTGTTAAATTGTTTGTATTGATTTTAAACGGTAAA
>CAIUQQ010000046.1 GCA_903901345.1 uncultured Bacteroidota bacterium
ATCCACTTCCACCCTATCAAATTATAAAAAGTAAATATTTAAGTGAAGAAGAACTTTTAAAAATTACTGTTTTAGAAGAAGCATTAGAAATTTATTGGAACAAAAAACGTGCATTTCATACCTTAAAATATGTATCGAATAACTACAGCATTTTCGATTTTTTGTTGGGTTTAGGAAATCTTTTTGCTAGAAAAAGTAATTTCCACAAACATGCTTTGGTAACGGTTTATGAAATCATACATGAATATGCAAAAACAACTTTTCCAAACGACAAAATACTGCTTGATTTAATAGCAATTGATTATTATTTGCATCCAAATATTAAACCTAAAACTCTGTTCATTGAAGAAATAGAAAGAGCCGAGAGAACCAATATGATTGAGCGTTTACGCTTAAATCATCATAAATTCAGGTTCATTATTATTCCTATCAATTTTGATTTTGAAACATGGCAACAAAGTGAAACAATCGTTGAAGGAAATCACCATTTAATTTTCCAATACAACGGAACTACCAAACCAGCTGTAATTTTTGACCAGTTGGAAATGGTGAGGATTTAAGTATTAGAGGTGTAATTTATAATTTGATGTTAAATTTTAACTAAAATTGATAGATTTGTTTTGAATAAAAAATAAATTAATATTATGTTTTAGCATAAATGAAATATGTTATCAAAAAAACAAAAATTGTACTTTTTTTAAATATATGCACTTTCTTAAATGTATAAAATTTCTTTTCATTATCTCTCTTTTTTTAATTGTAAAAAAAGCTAATGCTACACATGGTATTGGTGGGCAATTTACTTATAGACATATAAACAAAGATAGCTTCGAAATAAAACTAACTGTTCTTGTTGACTGTTTAAATGGAATAAATGCAATTAAAGGTGATTCAATTATAAGTATATACATTTTTGATATTGCGGGTAATTTAATAAAAACGGTGGGGATTGGTAGAGGCTTCCCTACTAGAATAAATTCAGCCAAATATTCATGTACTAAAGCTCCTGATAACATTTGCACAGATAAATATGATTATACTTTCAATGTAAAGTTACCTTATTCCGCTGGTGGTTATACGGTGGCAAATTCAACTTGTTGTAGAACTAATGCTGTAAAAAATTTAATAAATATGTATGGTGGAATTGGAATTGGTTCAATTTATTGGACTCATATTCCCGATTCCATTCAAGCCAATGGTTATAATAGTTCTGCCGTATTTGAAAACTTACCTTCTACGGTTATTTGCCTTGGTGAAAATTATACATTCAATCATTCAGCAACAGATATAGATGGGGATTCTTTAGCATATGAATTATTTACACCTTTTTGTAATGATAAAAGAAATTTTCTTTATCCACCTCCTTATACCAATGTTACTTGGTTTCCACCATACAACAGTAATTACATGATAGATGGTGCGCCAACATTAAGTGTAAATCCAACAACTGGCGTTATTAATTTAAAACCAACAAATGTTGGGCAATATGTTATTGGTATTTTGGTTAAAGAATATCGAAAAGGAAACCTTATAAGCATTACTCGAAGGGACTTTCAGTTTAATGTAATTTTATGTGCTAGTAGAGTACAAAGTTTATTTGCTGATGATTTATACTTTTGTAACGATACTGTTCATTTTTCAAATTTCAGTTCTGAAGCAACCAAATACTTATGGAATTTTGGAGTTAATAATATACTGAGCGATACTAGTAATTTAAAGGAACCTACTTTTGTATTTCCTGGCGCGGGTAAATACACCATAAAATTAATAGTTAGTGATAGCATATGTAAAGACAGTAGTGAAAAAGATTTGCATTTATTTAGTGGGCAAATAAAATTTGCGGGAACTGATACTTCAATATGTAATGGTGAACAGGTGGTGTTAGGTACTAATTATATTAATATTTTCAAATATACATGGAGACCTTCAATTTATTTAAACGATTCAACATTACCACAACCAATAGCAAAGCCATTGGATGACATTAAATACACAGCAACTATTAAAGTGAATAGCATTTGTTCAATTGTTGATAGTGTGAATGTGAAAATTCATAAAACGAAAATTGATTTTAACGCAAATATGAAGGGTTGTTCAGATACTTTAATTTTGAAAAACAATTCTCAATTTGTAAATAATTATTTATGGGATTTTGGAGTTTTAAATAATAATGCTGATACAAGTACTTTGTTTGAACCTTATTATATTTATCCTAAAATTGGTAAATACAGTATAAAACTTAAAGCTGCAAATGGAAGATGCGCTGATAGTTTAATCAAAGAAATAATAAATTATAATGACCATAATAGATTTGCAGGAAATGATGTTTCAATTTGTATTGGCGACTCTTTAAATCTTGGAAATACTGATACATTAGGATATACATATCAATGGAATCCTTCCACTTTTTTAAATGATTCAACACTTGGCCAACCAACCTCAAAACCAAAAATTAAAATCAAATACAATGTGGTAAGAAATAATGGATTTTGTTCAAATGCTGATTCTATCACTATTTCTATCAGAAGTATAAACGCTAGCTTTAGCCTAGGTTTACAACAATTCTGTGACGGAGCTTTTATAATATTAGATTCTATAAAACCTTATTCAGAAATGAAATGGTTTGTGAATAATAATTTGATAAACAAGGATGAGCTACTTACTACAAAATATTTAAATGGAAATAAAAATTTAGTAAGACTAATTGTTAAAGATGGTTTTTGCATAGATTCATTAGAGAAGGAATTTACACCTATAAATACTGACAGTATTAAACTTATTCCAAATGTGTTTTCTCCCAATGAAGATGGAACCAATGATTGTTTTTATATTGATGGAATTAAACTCGGAAAAGAATGTAAAAACTCTCTGCTTGTTTTTAATCGTTGGGGAAATTTAATGTTCGATTCAGATACTGATGGGGTATGTTGGAATGGATTGTATGATGGTGAAAAAGTATCCGAAGGAGTTTATTTTTTTATTTTAAAAACACCTAAAAAAAACTACCACGGTACAATTACTTTGCTTCGTTAATTATACAGTTTTTACCAATTAATCAAATTAGCACTCCTTACAACAAATATTTCTTTTCTATCACAGTTCTGTGGTGAATTTCGTGTCCTAATAACATATAAGCAATGCTTCTTACACTTGCTGGATTATTATTGGCAACACCCATTTTATCCCAAGCAGCATTTGCTAACGATTTTAGTATTTCAACAGTAGAACCTCTCACCATAGAAAACTCACGAACCATGTCGTAAATATCTCTTTTATCGGCCATGCTCGTTTCTACAAATATATTGTGGTCAAAGCCTGCCAAAGGAACTTCAGGATTACGCGCTATTGATAAAATTCTGTATTGAAAAATTCTTTCGCAATCAATAATGTGTTGGAAAATTTCTTTTACAGTCCATTTATTGGCTTCGTATTTAAACAATAAAGTTTCCTCATCTAAGCTAGTAAAAAGCTCTATGGTTTCCATACTTTCTTTGTATAATTCGGTGTATAAATCTTCCGATTTTACTAAATTAACATAAGTAGCAATGTAAGGATTAAATAACGATAAGTCAGGTTTTGTAATTTCCATTGTGGTTTTTTTTCGAGCCGCAAGTTTAGCAAAAATTTCATTCATTTATTGCAAATTATCATTCATTTTTACGATTTAAACTTTACATGTAAATTTATTTTCAAACATTTAATAGTTTTTGTAAAATTTATAAAAACAATAACTATAATTACAAAAAAATACAAATAGCCAAATGAAAATACTTGATATAAAAACCATGCGCGGACCAAATTATTGGAGTGTACGCAGACATAAATTAATTCAAATGCGTTTGGATTTAGAAGAATTAGAACAAAGCCCTACCAATAAAATTGATGGTTTTTCAGAACGCTTAGAAAAAATGTTTCCTAGCATGTTTTCACATAGATGTTCGGAACAAGTAGCCGGTGGTTTTTTTATGCGTGTAAAAGATGGAACTTGGATGGGACATGTAATTGAACATATTGCACTTGAAATTCAAACGTTGGCAGGCATGGAAACAGGATTTGGCCGCACCCGATCAACCAGTAAAGAAGGCGTATACAATGTAGTATTTAGCTACATGGAAGAAAAAGCAGGTGTTTTTGCGGCAAGATCTGCCGTAAGAATTGCGGAAGCATTAATAGCTGGAACCGACTACGACTTAGGAAACGATATTCAAGAACTTAGGGAAATTAGAGAAGAAGAAAGATTAGGACCAAGCACAGGCTGTATTGTAGAAGAAGCAGTTTCCAGAGGAATTCCTTATATTAGATTAAACAGAAATTCATTGGTTCAGTTGGGTTATGGAATCAATCAAAAACGAATCAGGGCAACCATTGCCAGTACTACTGGCAGCATAGCAGTAGACATTGCCTGCGATAAAGAAGAAACAAAAAATTTATTGGGTGCAGCTGAAATTCCAGTTCCCAAAGGACGAATTGTTTATGGTGAAGAAGGTTTGGAAGCAGCTATTGAAAGCATCAAATATCCTATTGTTACTAAACCCGTTGATGGAAATCATGGAAAAGGTGCTACCACCGATATTAATAATTGGGAAGATGCTGTTAAAGGTTTAGAAGCCGCTAAAGTATATTCTAGAGGTGTTATTGTAGAAAAATTTATTTCAGGATTAGACCATCGTGTTTTGGTAATTAACTACAAGTTTGTTGCTGCCGCAATCCGTAAACCAGCATCGGTTATTGGTGATGGAAAAAGTACCATTGACGAATTAATTGATATTACAAACCTAGACCCACGAAGAGGATTTGGACACGAGAAAACTTTGACAAGTATCAAAGTAGATCAATTTACTTTAGATATTTTAACTGATAAAAACTTAACGCTTGAAAGTATTTTACCCGAGGGTGAAGAGCTTTGGTTAAAACCTACTGCAAATCTTTCAACCGGTGGAACTGCTACTGATATTACTGATTTAGTTCATCCCGATAATATTTTTATGTGTGAACGAATAGCAAGAATTATTGGCTTAGATATTTGCGGAATTGATATCATGGCTAAAACTTTAAGCGAACCCGTTGCCGAATCAGGCGGTGGAGTAATAGAAGTAAATGCTGCTCCTGGTTTCAGAATGCACATAGATCCAGCACAGGGTTTACCAAGAAATGTAGCCGAGCCAGTGATAGATATGTTATATCCAATAGGAAGTTCAGCACGCATTCCAATCATAGCTATTACTGGTACAAATGGTAAAACTACCACTACCCGATTAATGGCTCACATGGTAAAAACGATGGGTTATAAAGTGGGTTATACCACTACCGATGGCGTTTATATTCAAAACCAAATGATGATGCGTGGCGATTGTACCGGACCTGTAAGTGCAGAGTTTGTGTTAAAAGATCCAACTGTTGATTTTGCCGTTTTAGAATGTGCTAGAGGTGGAATATTACGTTCAGGTTTAGGTTTTCATAATTGCGATATTGCTATTGTAACTAACGTAGCTGAAGACCATTTGGGCTTAGGCGATATTGACACCATAGAACAATTAGCAAGAGTAAAAGCAGTTGTTCCCGAAAGTGTATTGGCAAGTGGTTATAGCATATTAAATGCCGACAATAAATGGGCAGCTCAAATGGCTAAAGGTTTAGCTTGTAAAGTAGCTTATTTTAGTATGGATGAAAATAATCCTATCATCAAAGAACATATAAACGCTGGTGGTTTAGCTGCTATTTATGAAAATGGTTATGTAACAATAAGCAAAGGAACTTGGAAAATTAGGGTAGAAAAAGCCATCAATATTCCATTAACTTTTGGTGGAAAAGCTGCCTTTAATATTCAAAATATATTGCCAACTTTAATTGCTGGATTTATCCGTAATTTTAAAATTGAAGACATGCGAATTGCATTGCAAACTTTTATTCCTAGTCCGGCACAAACACCAGGTCGTATGAATATATTTAATTTTAAAAACTTTCAAGTGATGGTTGATTATGCACACAATGCTGCTGGTTTTACAGCCATAGCCGATATGTTAAGTAAAATAAATGCAAAACATGTAGGAATCATTGCTGGTGTTGGCGACAGACGTGATGAAGATACAATTAGTTTAGGAAGTGTGGCTGCTAATATGTTTGACGAAGTAATTATTAGGCAAGATAAAAACTTAAGAGGCAAAACTGAACAAGAAATTATAGACTTAATGATGCGTGGAATTACAGAAGTAGATGCCAATAAAAAAGTAACTGTAATTAAAAAAGAAACAGAAGCCATAGAGTTTGCTATAAAAAATGCCGAAAGAGGCAGTTTTATTACTATTTGCAGCGATGTAGTTCCAGATGCTTTAGACCAAATTATGAAAATGAAAGAACAAGAAGACGAAGGTTTGGTTGAATTTGGTTTGTAATAAAAACAAATTAATAAAATAAACATAATTCAATGCACTCAGCTAATGAAAAAAGAATACATTAATGCTTTATTTGATAAATTTGAAGAAGCGTGTTACGATTACAAAGGAATAGAATGTTGGAGTGCAAGAGAACTTCAAGAAATTCTTGGATATGCACAATGGAGAAATTTTGAAAAAGTAATTGAAAAAGCTAAAACTTCATGTATAAATGCTGGAGAAAAAGAAGCTAATCATTTTGCTGAAATCAGCAAAACGATAGAAATGCCAAAAGGTGCCGAAAAAACAATAGCTGATTTTGCACTTACTCGTTACGCTTGTTACCTAATTGCTCAAAACGCTGATGCAACCAAATCTGAAATTGCATTTGCTCAAACCTATTTTGCTGTTCAAACAAGAAAACAAGAAATTATTGAAAAACGATTGTTAGATGTGGCAAGGGTTACTGCTCGTGAAAAACTATCGCAATCAGAAAAGAAGTTATCAGGAATTATTTTTGAAAGAGGCATTGATAATAAAAGCTTTGCGTTCATTCGTTCTAAAGGTGATGAAGCATTGTTTGGGGGAAGAACTACAAACGATATGAAAAGAATTTTGAAAGTTCCTGATAGTCGTCCATTAGCCGATTTCTTGCCAACATTAACCATAAAAGCAAAAGATTTTGCAACAGAACTTACAAGCCATAATGTTGTAGATAAAGATTTACAAGGAGACAACTTAATTACTAAAGAACACATTGATAACAATTTGGCAGTAAGGAAGATGTTACAAGATAGAGGTGTAAAACCTGAGCAACTTCCACCAGCTGAAGATGTAAAAAAAGTAGAGCGAAGATTAGAAAGTGAAGAAAAAAAAATATTAAAAGATTTGAAAAAAAAAGAAAACAAGGAAAAAAAATGAAAAGTAAAATATTTTTTTTAATAGTTTTATTCGTAACATCAAAGCTACATTCGCAAGAAGTAGAAAAGATTTATCCTTTTTATTTGGATAAAGTACCTTCTTTTAAATCAATTTATGATTTTAATGGTGAACTAAA
>CAIUQQ010000047.1 GCA_903901345.1 uncultured Bacteroidota bacterium
AATTATTGAAGAATCTGAAAATGTAATGGCAGAAATTTCTTCAGAATCGATGGAAGAAGTTTCTGGAATGATTGATAAAAAAAACAACATGATAATGGATGGAAACACAATTAAAGAACCATTAGCTGTAAAAACTGAAACTGTTACGGAACAGGAAAATCAGGCTTTATAAATTTAAACATTGAAATACATAAAAAAAAACAAATTATGGTAGAAAGTTTCACGTTTTTCCTGGATTTTATAAAATATTTATTACCTGCATTGGTCATATTTTTGGTAGTTTATTATCAGCAAAAAGCTTTTTTTGACGATAAATATCAAAAAAGAATGATTGATTTAAGAAGAGAACAAGACAAAACTATTTTGCCTTTAAAATTACAAGCTTATGAAAGATTGATATTGTTTATAGAACGTATTAGTCCAGAAAGCTTAGTGATGCGCATTCATCAACCAGGAATCAGCGCTTCGCAATTAAAAATTGAATTGATAGCAAGTATCAATCAGGAGTTTGCTCACAATATTTCACAACAACTTTATGTTTCGAGCCAATGTTGGCAAATGATTAGAATAGTAAAAGAGGAAATGATTAATTTAATCAATACTTCTTATGCTAATTTAGGTCCAAATTGTGTGGGAATTGATTTGAGTAAAGCTATTTTTGAGGAAATAATGAAAATGGAGGATACGCCTACTCACAAAGGATTGGTATTTGTTAAAAAAGAGTTTGATTTAATTTTCTAAGATTTCCCCCAATCTAATTGAAATATTTCAATTAGATTGAATATCAGTTGAATTAACTTCAAATTTTGTTATAAATAACAATTTTATGACATTTCAAAACTTAAAAGAGTATCATTGCAGTTCGTTTTTTTTACAGTAATAAATTATGAAAGCTTTAATAGCAACTAACTTTTTTTTTCCTAAACAAAAAAACTTTTACAGAGGTAAAGTTCGTGATGTTTATAATATAAATGATGATGTTTTGGTGATGATTGCTACCGATAGAATTTCGGCTTTTGATGTGGTAATGACTAAGGCAATTCCTTATAAAGGGCAAGTTTTAAACCAAACTGCGGCATTCTTTTTTGAATTAACCAAAAACATTGTTCCAAACTGGATAATTTCATCGCCACATACCAACGTTACTATTGGTCATAGATGTAAGCCATACCAAGTTGAAATAGTAATTAGAGGTTACTTAACTGGCCATGCTTGGCGCGAATACAAAAGTGGTAAACGCATTATTTGTGGAGTGGCAATGCCTGATGGAATGCTTGAAAACGACAAGTTTCCAACTCCAATTATAACTCCTACTATTAAAGCTATTAGCGGTCATGATACTGATATTAGCAAAGAAAATATAATTGCTCAGGGTTTGGTAAGTGAAGTTGATTTTGAACAAATAGAAAAACATACTAGAAACTTATATGCTTTTGGAACTGAATTTGCCTTAAAGCAAGGCTTAATTTTAGTAGACACTAAATATGAATTTGGAAATAAAAATGGTGTAATTATGTTAATGGATGAAGTTCATACTCCTGATTCATCACGTTATTTTTATTCAGATACTTATGCTGAAATTCAAGCAAAAGATCAACAACAACGCCAACTTTCAAAAGAATTTGTTCGTCAATGGTTAATTAGCCAAGGTTTTCAGGGGCAAGAAGGTACAAGCGCACCGACTTTTCCTGATGATTTAATTGAAAATATTACCAATCGTTATGTAGAGTTATATGAAAATATTACTGGAAATACTTTTATTAAAAATGGCTACGAAAACTTTGAAGACAAAATGGAAAAGGTAATTTTAGTTGAATTAGAAAAATTAGCTAATAAAGCTACTAAATAATTATGTATTATAATACCGAGCACTTACAGTTACTTAAAAGTGCTGAAGGTAAAACACTTGAAAAGGTAGCATACCATTTTTGGGTAAATAAAGCCAATCCACAGGATATATTTAGTTTTGTAGAATATATTGAACTTTTTTTTACCAATAAAACCAAGCTTATTTTACAAAAAGCGGAAGAGATAAGTGAAATGATATTGCCCTTGGAAACGCTTGACATTGCTTTATTGAATCATCAATTGCAAGTAGAATTTAATGGTAGTTTACAATATCAAACACGCGATGCCAGTAAAACAGATGCTTGGAAAAATTTAATAAACCATTTAATTGATGATGTATTAATTGAAGAAGATGAAGGTTTATTTATTGCTGAAGCAATTATAATTGGTTCACACACGCATCAAACAATTATTAGATTAGAAAATGATGGCTTAGAAGCCGAAG
>CAIUQQ010000048.1 GCA_903901345.1 uncultured Bacteroidota bacterium
TAACAATAAGTTTATATAGTATCTAACAATTCAAAAAAGAAAATATTGTAATATTGCATTGATATAAATGATTATTGGAAATATGCAAAAAATAATATATTTGCAAAGTAATTGAATTCACTATGAAATATTTACGTATACTATTCACAACTAGTTCTAATGTTCCCCGTTGGGTTATTTTTATTTTTGATTTAGGCATTTGCGCCATTTCTTTTGTTTTAGCAGTAATTTTAAGATATAGCTTTCATTTAAACAATTCAACATTTACAAGTATTGTTACTGTTTTACCAATTGTTTTATTGATAAAGTCAGTCTTTATGATGTACTTTAGATTATATTCTGGAATTATAAGACATACTAGTGTGCAAGATGGAATAAATGTACTTTATAGTACATTATTTAGTAGTATTGGATTGTTTATTATTTCAATCTTCTATAAATCATTTTTCATAGCAGGATATACAATTATTCCTATTTCAATCATTGTTTTAGATTTTATTATTTCAGCATTTTTCTTAGGTTCATTTAGAGTTTTTATTAAGTTATTATATTTAAAAACAACTCATATAAGTAATGGTTTAATTTTAAATTATGTAATTTTTGGTGCAGGTGAAGCAGGAATAATTACAAAAAGAAAATTAGAACAACACAAAGGTTCGAATATTAGAGTAATTGCATTTTTTGATGATGACAATAATATGAAAAGTAAATCAATTGAGGGCATTAGAATTTACGACTTTGATAAGGATTTAAAATATTTGACCTCAAAATTTGAAATTGATAGTTTAATTATTAGTGGAATAAATTTAAGCAACAATAGAAAACAAGAAATAGTTGAAAAATGCTTGGGTTTAAATATAAATGTTCAAAGTGTACCACCAGTTGAAAAATGGATAAATGGAGAGCTTAGTTTTAACCAAATAAAAACAATAAAAATTGAAGATTTAATTCAAAGAGATATAATAGAATTAGATATAGAAGCAATTGGAAAGCAATTAAACGGCAAAGTGGTAATGGTTACAGGAGCTGCCGGTTCTATTGGTAGTGAAATAGTAAACCAACTTTGTAAATTTAAAATAAAAAAAATCATAATTGTTGATTCAAGTGAAGAGAGTTTATACCAATTAGATGTTAGAATATCGGAAAGTATTCATGATTTCAATAAAAAAAATATTGAAATAATTGTTGCAGATATTACAAATATTGAAAGAATGAAAGGAATATTTGAACGTTTTCAGCCAGAAATGATATATCATGCTGCTGCTTATAAACATGTTCCTTTAATGGAAAATAATCCTTCCGAAGCTATAAAAACAAATGTTAAAGGCACAATGACTTTAGCAGATTTATCGGTTGAATATAAAGTAGAAAAATTTGTGATGGTAAGTACAGATAAAGCTGTTAATCCAACAAATGTAATGGGAGCAAGTAAGCGAATAGCTGAAATATATGTACAGTCGTTAAGTAATTTTATTAAGAAAAACAATTCAAGCGAAACTAAGTTTATTACAACCAGATTTGGAAATGTTTTAGGTTCAAGCGGTTCTGTTATTCCTAGATTTAAAAAGCAAATAGATGCTGGCGGGCCAATAACAGTTACACATCCTGAAATTACACGTTATTTTATGACCATTCCCGAAGCTTGTCAATTAGTATTGGAAGCTGGTAATATGGGAAATGGTGGTGAAATATTTATTTTTGATATGGGCAAGTCAGTTAAAATAATTGATTTAGCTAAAAAAATGATTCGTCTTTCAGGTTTGTCGTTAGGTAAAGATATTCAAATTATTTACACTGGTTTAAGACCAGGAGAGAAGATATATGAAGAATTATTAAACGATCAAGAAAACGCTATTCCAACACATCATTCCAAAATTATGATTGGAAAAGTTCGTCATTATAATTTTGAAAATGTTAAAAATGATATTCAAAATTTGTTGGATTTATATAATTCACAAAATCAAACTGCAATAGTTGCTAAAATGAAGGAGATAGTACCTGAATTTATTAGCCAAAACTCACCCTACGAACATCTCGATAATAAGCAAGAATTAAGTGAAGTTACTGTTGAAAAACTTTTAGGAAAATAAAAAGGATTACATTTTCAGTATTCCTAAGTTAGAATCTGTCTAAATAATATTTATTTATTAACAGTATTTCCCACGAAATTAATCGTATTATATTCGCACCATTATTGAGAAAAAGCTTGTCTTGATTTAAATCAGTATGGCTAAATAATCAATAAACAATAGATTTGTAAAGAATTTGTAAATAATATTAAATGAAACTGAATAAACTACTATTTCTACTAGCAGCTTTCTTTTTAGGAGCTAAGTTAACAATGGCTGATGTAGCCGAAGGAGAAAAATTATTTAATGCTAATTGTACTTCTTGTCATGCAATAAATGATAAAGTTGTAGGCCCAGCCTTAAAAGACGTTGATAAACGCCAAAGTGAAGCATGGTTAATTAAGTGGATTCAAAATTCACCTGCTATTGTAAAATCTGGTGATGCTTATGCAACTAAACTTTACAAAGAGTATAATCAATCAGCAATGACTGCTTTTCCTCAATTAAAAGATGAGCAAGTAAAATCAATTTTAGCTTATATTAAAACGGGTGGTGCTGCTGCAACTGTAGAAAATGGAACAGCAACTAGTTCAGCTAAAACTGAAGATGGTTTCTATACACAAGGAATGCTAATTGGTTTGTTAATTTTTGCTGTTATTTTATTGATAATCATTTTTATATTAATGAAAATCAGAAAAGTAATTGATAAAATTTACGATGAGAAATATCCAGAAGAAGCTGATGTGAAAATTCATTGGAAGCAAAATAAAAAATCTACTCGTTTTAAACTTTTTGTTAAACATCCAGTGGTTGGTACTTTAGCAGTAGGTGCTTTATTAACAGTAGTTTTAGGATTATATGGTTATGATTATGGTCAAACAAAAGTAGGTGTTCAAAAAGGATATGCGCCAGTTCAACCCATTAATTACTCACATGAATTACATGCTGGTAAATATAAAATCAATTGCCAATATTGCCATTCTGGTGCTGATAAAGGCAAACAAGCTACTATTCCTTCTGCAAGTACATGTATGAATTGCCATGCATATGTAAAGGCAAAAGCTAAATATAACGGCAAGGTTTCACCTGAAATTCAAAAAATTTATAATGCAGTTGGTTATGATTCTAAAAATGGAACGTACATAGCTGGATTTAAACAACAGCCTATTAAATGGGTAAGAATTCATAACTTACCTGACCATGCTTATTTTAACCATGCTCAGCACGTTAAAATTGGTAAAGTGGAATGTCAAGCATGCCACGGTCCAATAGAAACAATGAAAGTAGTAAGTCAACAACGTAGTTTACAAATGGGATGGTGTATTAACTGTCACCGTGAAGCTAAAGTAGACGTTGCAAACAATGATTATTACGAAAAACTACACAAAGATTTAAAAGCTAGCAACAAAGAGTTTATTACAGTTGCTCAAAATGGTGGATTAGAATGTGCTAAATGCCATTATTAATCAAAACTATTGATCAGAAATAATTTTTAAATTACTTAAAGAAGAAAAAAAACTTAAATGGGAAATATAAATAAATACTGGAAAGGTTTAGAAGAACTAAACAACGATCCAAAGTTTGTTGCTAATAAGAAGAATGAATTTGCACAAGGAATTCCTTTAGAAGAAGTATTAACAGATTCTGATGGCGAAATGCAATCAAACAGACGTGATTTTTTGAAATATTTTGGCTTTAGTATATCAGCAGTTGCATTAGCAGCTTGTAATAATACTCCAGTTAAAAATGCAATTCCATACATTATTAAGCCTGAAAATATTACTCCAGGTATTCCAAATTGGTATGCTACTACTTGTGGTGCATGTTCAACTGGCTGTAGTATTTTAGTAAAAACCAGAGAAGGTCGTCCTGTAAAAATAGAAGGAAATGCTGAATCTTCAGTTTTTAAAGGTGGTGTTTGTGCTACTGGTCACGCAAGTCTTTTAGGTTTGTATGATAACGAACGCTTAAGATTACCCCGTAAAGATAATAATGAGTCAACTTGGGCTTCTGTAGATACAGAAATAACTCAAGCTTTAGCTTCATCAAAAAATATTAGAATTGTTAGTGGAACTAATACTAGCCCTTCTACCAAAAAAATTATTGCTGAATTTACAGCTAAATATCCATCTACTAAAGTGGTAGGATACGAAGCAATTTCTTATGCTGCATTAATAGAAGCTAACAAACGTGCTTTTGGGAAAGCAGTAGTGCCTTCATTTAACTTTGAAAAAGCAAAAGTAATTGTAAGTTTTGGTGCCGATTTTTTAGGAACATGGATTTCTCCAGTTGAATTTACTAAAGGCTGGTCTAAAAACAGAAAAGCTGAAGATAAGAAAATGAGTCGTCACATGCATTTTGAAAGTAATTTATCAATTACTGGTTCAAATGCTGATTACCGTTTCCCGATTAAACCTTCCATGGAAGGAGCTGTATTATTAAGCATTTATAATAAAATTGCAACTGCAACTGGAGCGCCTACTTTTTCAATTCCAACTATCGAAATTGCTTTAAATTCAATTGATTTAACAGCTAAAGAATTATTAGCGGCTAAAGGTGAATCATTGGTAATTTCTGGTTCTAATAATATCGACAATCAATTATTAGTAGCTAGTATCAATAGTTTATTAGGAAATATTGGAACTACTATTGATTTAGATAATTACTCTAATCAAGTAAGTGGTGACGATGCAGCTTTTGAAGCATTTGTTACTGAAATGGAAAATGGAACTATAGATACCGTTTTATTCTATAACACAAATCCTGCTTACAGTTATTATAACGCTGATAAATTCAAACAAGCATTAAAGAAAGTAAAAACTACTATTACCACCAATTCATCAACAGATGAAACGGGTGAATTATGTAAATACCAAACTCCAGATAATCATTATTTAGAAAGTTGGAATGATTCAGAACCTAAATTAGGATATTTTGGATTAACACAACCAACTATTACTAATGTATTTACTACTCGCCAAGTTCAAGAAAGTTTATTGAAATGGGCTGGTAACAATACAGATGTTTACACTTATATTAAATCAAATTGGGAAGCTAATATTTTAATGGCTGGCGAAACAGTTTGGAATAAAACTCTTCATGATGGTTTCTTTATTGCTTCACCAAAAATAGCTAGCACTGCATCTGCAGCAGCTTTATCAAGTGACATTGCTAATAAAGCAACAGTAAACTATACTACTAATTTAAAAAATACTGAACTTAAATTATACACTAAAGTTGGTTTAGGCGATGGAACTCACGCAAACAATCCTTGGTTACAAGAATTGCCTGATCCTATTAGTAAAGCGTGTTGGGATAATTACTTAACTATTGGAAAAGTAACTGCCGATCAATTCAATTTGAAACAAGGTGATGTTGTAACTTTAAAAGCTGGTAAAACAACAATTGAAGGTTTACCAATTTTGATTCAACCAGGACAAGCTAATTCTACTATTGGTTTGGCAATGGGTTACGGTAAATTAAAAGGTAAAGTAGCTTCAAACTTTGGAAAAGGTTTAGGTAAAAATGCTTTTGGTTTAGTAAGTTTTGAAAACAATACTTTTAGTTATAATGCTTCAAACGGTATTACATTAACTAAAACAGATGATGGTTATGAATTGCCATTAACACAAACGCATCAAACTATTGAAGGACGTAATTTATTACGTGAGGCTTCTTTAAACGAGTATATTAAAAATCCTAGTGCTGGTAATAACGAGCATGCTCATATTATTTCGTTATGGGAAGAGCATGATAGCAAAGGACACAAATGGGGAATGGCAATTGATATGAATGCTTGTACTGGTTGTGGTTCATGTGTAGTTAGTTGTTCAGCTGAAAATAATGTTCCTGTTGTAGGTAGAAAAGAAATTTTAAACAGCAGAGAAATGCATTGGATTAGAATTGACAGATACTATAGTTTTAAAAACTTAGCAACTGGAAAACCTTCTACAAAAGAAAAAGAATACGATAACAAAGACAATAATATAGATTTTGAACATGTTACTGTAATGCACCAACCTATGATGTGTCAACATTGTGGTCATGCACCTTGCGAAACTGTTTGTCCTGTATTAGCAACTGTTCATAGTTCTGAAGGATTGAATCAAATGGCTTATAACCGTTGTGTTGGTACAAGATATTGTGCTAACAACTGTCCATATAAAGTTCGTAGATTCAATTGGTTTAAATACAGAGAAAATGATGACTTTGATTTCCATTTTAACAATGATTTGGGAAGAATGGTTATCAATCCTGACGTTACCGTTCGCTCACGTGGTGTAATGGAAAAATGTTCATTCTGCGTTCAACGTATTCAAGCTAGCAAGTTAAAAGCAAAAATTGAAAACCGTAAAATGGTAGATGGTGATGTAAAAACTGCTTGTCAACAATCTTGTCCTGCCGATGCATTAATATTTGGTGACATGAACGATGCAACTAGCGAAATTTCTAAACTATTTAAAAATGAACGTAAATATGTGTTATTAGAAGAGTATAATGTTCAACCATCGGTAGGCTACATGACAAAAATTAGAAATGTAGATGAGTCGATTGCAGGTGAACAAAAAGCACCAGTAAAACATGAAGAAAAGCACGAAGAAAAGCACGAAGCTCATTCAAACGATGCACACGCTCATTCATAAGAAATAAACATTAAATAATCAATCAATTTAAAAATTTAAAATAATATAATTACATGTCATACGAATCACCAATAAGAGATATGCTCATAACGGGTGGTAAAACCTACAGTGATATTACAAAAGAAATCACTCGCCCTATAGAAAATAAGCCATCAAAAGCATGGTGGATTGGGTTTGGTTTATCATCAATAGTATTAGCACTTTGGCTATTTTCAACTACCTACACCATGTTAGTTGGTATAGGAGCGTGGGGTTTAAACAAAACTGTAGGTTGGGCTTTTGATATTACCAACTTTGTATTTTGGGTAGGTATAGGTCATGCCGGTACGTTAATTTCTGCAGTATTATTATTATTCCGTCAAAAGTGGCGTATGTCAATTAACCGTTCTGCAGAAGCAATGACAATTTTTGCTGTAATTTGTGCAGCATCATTTATTGTTTCTCACATGGGTCGTCCGTGGGTAGCTTATTGGCCTATTCCATTACCAAATGCTTTTGGTAGTTTATGGGTTAATTTTAACTCTCCATTGGTTTGGGATGTGTTTGCAATTTCTACTTATTTCTCGGTTTCATTGGTATTTTGGTATGTTGGTTTAATTCCTGATATTGCTTCAGTTCGTGATAGAGCTGTTACCAAAGCACGTAAATTTTGGTATGGCTTTTTTGCAATGGGATGGAACGGTTCTACTAGAGTATGGCATCGTTACGAAGTAATCAGTTTAATATTAGCTGCTATTTCTACTCCACTAGTATTATCAGTGCATTCAATTGTATCTATGGATTTTGCTACCTCATTGGTACCAGGATGGCATACTACTATTTTTCCTCCATATTTTGTTGCCGGTGCAATTTTCTCTGGATTTGGAATGGTATTAACCTTATTAATTGTAGCCCGTGAAGTTTTAAATTATAAAGATTATATTACTACTGAACATTTAGATGCTATGTGTAGAGTAGTAATGTTAACAGGAACTTTAGTAGGTTTAGCTTATATAACTGAATTCTTTGTGGCAGCCTATTCAGGTGTAGAATACGAACAATACGCATTTATAAACCGTGCAACTGGACCATATTGGTGGAGTTATTGGATTATGATGGGTTGTAACTTATTAGCTCCTCAAGTTTTTTGGTCAAGATGGGCAAGAACAACACCTTGGTTTATTTTTATTATGTCAATCATCGTAAACATTGGAATGTGGTTTGAGCGTTTTGTAATTATCGTAACTTCATTACATAGAGATTTTTTACCATCAAGCTGGACAATGTACACACCTACTATTATTGAATTTGGAATATTATTAGGTTCATTTGGATTATTCTTTTTCTTCTTTTTCTTATTCATGAAATTCTTACCAGCTATCAACATGGCTGAATTAAAAAGTATTGTAAAAACAAAACATGCTTTAGAATTAGAAAAACATTATACCGATTTATTAAATAACAATCACAAAATGGCAAACAACGCTCACGAAACGAAAGGAGATTCAGTTCATGGACACTAATAAAGTAATTTTAGGAATTTATGAAGATCCTGACCATATTTATGATGCTACTAAAAAGTTAATTCATGATGGTTATAGAGTAAGAGATGTATATTCA
>CAIUQQ010000049.1 GCA_903901345.1 uncultured Bacteroidota bacterium
AACTATTAATTTTACCATATTTAAAGTGCAATGTAATTATTTATAAGGCAATTTGGAAATTTAGATGATTTCAAACTTTAAAAAAATATAAACCAAGTATTTGATTATTGATTTTTAAAATCAATAAGAACAAAAAATATTATTGTTATATTTGAATAAAAATAAATCTGTTTTGTAAAATAAAACAAGAGAATATATATGAAATTTAATAACAGAAATGTATTTATAAGTAAAAAAGCCAAGATTGGAAAAAATGTTAGAATTGGTGATAACACAACAATTTATGACCATGTGGAAATTGGTGATAATTCAATCATTTGTAACGACTGTGTAATTGGAGAGCCTTTAAATTCCTATTATTCCGATGATAATTATTCAAATCCTGTAACAAAAATTGGAGAAAATGCCATGATTAGAAGTCATTGCATTATATATGCAGGAAGTGAATTTGGTAAAAATTTTGTTGCAGGACATAGAGTTACAATTAGAGAAAATGTAAAAGCTGGAATTAATTTTTCTATTGGCACACTTTCCGATATTCAGGGTTATGTAACCATTGGCGATTATTGTAGGTTTCATAGTAATGTGCATATTGGTCAGCAATCTACCATTGGGAATTTTGTTTTTATTTATCCATATGTTGTTTTCACAAACGATCCTCATCCACCTTCAACTGTTTGCATTGGTCCAACCATTGGCGATTATACTCAAATAGCCGTTCACAGTATTATTTTGCCTGGAGTAGTTATTGGTAAAAATAGTTTAGTTGGTGTAAATTCAACTGTGAATAAAAACTTTGGAGATGAGCAAGTTATAGTTGGTTCTCCCGCTAAAGTTATTTGTTCAATTAGAGACATTGAATCAAAAGAAAAAGCTGGAACAAAGCACTATCCTTGGATGTATAATTTTGAAAGAGGAATGCCTTGGGAAGGAATTGGTTTTGATAAATGGAAGGAAGAAGAGGGACGATAGACGATGGACAAAAGGCAATAAATAATAAGAAATAAATAAATATTGGCGAGCAATTAATTAACTTATCTATCTTTGAATCTTTCTTCCGATTAATCGGGATTCAAATTTTATAATTATCAAACAATGAAAAAAATATATTTAATATTTAGTTTGTTTTTACTTTATTTTCAATCAATTGCTCAAACAAAGAGCGCAATAAAAATTGCTTTGCTCATGCCGTTTTGTGCGGAGGAAATAAATAAAAACCCAAACCATAAAAATGCAGATTTAGGAAATGCCTGTAGAGAGTATTACCAAGGATTATTAATAGCAGCCGATAGTTTAAAAAGTGCTGGTTATAATATTGAAATCACTATTTTTGATACTGAAAGAGATACACTTAAGTTTAAGAAAATATTAGACAATGAAGCAGTTCAAAATGCAGATTTCATCATTGGGCCGGTAATTAAAGAAGGTCAATTAATGATGCAAAACTTCAAAAACAAAAAGAATGCATTCCATCTTTCTCCATTATTTACATTTACCAAAACAAAAATAAATGACGAAAGAGCCATTTCAGCTTATCCTGATTTAACTTTTTATGCCGATTATTTTGTTAATTATTTGAATAAAAATTCATCAGTTGGAAATATCATTGTTTTAGTTGGAAAAGACTTTTCAGATAAGTCATTGGCAAATTATTTAAAGCAAATAGTTAAACCAGAACTTCCTTTAAAAGTTAAGCAAATAGATTTATCGAAATTGACCGATATTTATAAAAATTTAAGTAAGGAAAGTGATAATTTTATTTTTATAGCTAGCGATGATGAGAATCAAATAAATGCTGCTTTAAAAACTATTGCTGATACCAGCAATACCTTTAAAATGAACACATTTGGCTTAAGAAAAATGATAGATTTTAATATTATAAATACAGAATATTGGCTTAAAAGTAATCTACATATTATTTCACCATTTTACATTGATTATTCAGATTTATTGACAAAAAAATTTATAGAAACATATAGAATTTATTATGAAACCGAACCCAATGAATTTGCCTTTGTTGGCTACGATCAATTAATAACTACTGTTTCTACTTTTGCTCAAACAAATGGTAGTTTTAAGGATTTAAACAAAATTGCTCCTCATTCACTTTTAGCAAATAAGTATTTGTTAAAAGAAAAAAATAATTCGTCAGGTTTGCAAAACTCGTATTTGCATATTTTAAAATATACTGATGAAGGATTAATAGAAGTTGGGTGGTAGTTTTTTATCATTATTCAAATAAAACAAGTTTATCGTTTCACAGTTATTAGTACATGAAGGAATCAAAACGCACTATTTTGTTTTTAGTATTAGGCTCATTTTTTATTGCAAATGCAATAATAGCAGAGTTTATAGGAGTAAAAATATTTTCATTAGAAGGAACTTTAGGTTTCAATCCAGCCAATATTTTAATAGGAACATATAAACTTTCATTTAACTTAACTGCTGGAGTAATTCTTTGGCCGTTAGTATTTGTAATGACAGATATTATTAATGAATATTTTGGACAAAGAGCCGTGAAATTATATAGTTATATTGCTGCTGCATTAATATCATATTCTTTTATAGCCATCTATTTTGCCATGAATGTAAAAGGTGCTGATTTTTGGAATTTAAAAACTTTAGCAAACGGAACATTAGATATGAATTTGGCTTATAATAATGTTTTTGGTCAAGGGCTTTGGATTATTATTGGTTCATTGGCTGCATTTTTAATTGGACAAATATTAGATGTAAAAGTATTTCACGCTATTAGAAATATTACTGGCGATAAACATTTGTGGTTACGTGCTACTATTAGCACTTTAGTTTCGCAATTAGTGGATAGTTTTGTAGTTTTATTTATCGCATTTTATATTGGTAAATTAAATACGCCCGATCAGTGGCCGCTTAGTCAAGTAATGGCCATTGCCATTGTAAATTATATTTATAAATTTATAGTTGCTTGGCTTATGATTCCTTTTTTATATTTTGTTCACAAGCTTATTGATACTTATTTAGGTAAAGAAACGGCCAATAAAATGATACATGAAGCTGCTATAAGTTAGCAAAATGTTTATTTACAAATGTTGGCATTATTTTTTCAAGCTAAATAAAGCTTTACTTTGCCACATTATTTTAAATGAAGAGAATTTACGAAATTTTAGGTTTAGGCATTATTGATAGATACATCATGAGGAAATATATTTCCACATTTTTTTTCTGTGTTTTGCTTTTTTCATTAATTGCAATTTTTGTGGATATTTCAGAAAAAATGGATGATTTTATTAAACATAAGCCATCATTATACGTATTAATTTTTGAATATTATTTATGGTTTATACCTTATTTTTTAGGTTTATTAAGTCCAATTTTTTTGTTCTTGTCAACTATTTTTTTTAATTCTAAATTAGCTCAAAATACAGAAATTATTGCTATTTTAAATAGTGGAGCACCATATTATAGATTTTTAAAACCTTACTTATTATCCTCTTTCATTTTATTTATTTTGTTTTTACTAGCTAACATGCATTTAATGCCTATTGCTGACCAGCATAGACTTAAATTTGAAGATAATTATATTCATGATAGAATAATTACACAAAATAACAATATTTATTCCATGCTGAATGATTCGTCAGTAATTCATATGGAATCATATAATTATGTTGATAGCTTAGGATATAATTGTACCATAGAAGGCTTTAAAAATAATAAAATATATAACAGAATCTTTGCCACTCGAATTATATGGAACAAAGTAAATAAAACCTGGACTTTAGAAAATGTACAGCAACGATTATTTATTGGTGATGATGAACCATTAAAGAAATTTGCAAAATTAGATACACTTTTAAATATTAAACCCGATGAGTTTGTTTTAAAAGCAAATTATGTAACAAGTATGACCAATCCTGAATTAAATGAATACATAAGAAAAGAAAAAAAGAAAGGTGCTCCTGTTCATAAATTTTATGTTGAATTATACAAAAGAGTTGCAGTTCCAACATCATTTTTTATATTAACAATTTTGGCTATTGCTGTTTCAAGTAAAAAAAGTAGGGGAGGAACAGGAGCACACATAGCATTAGGATTTGGATTAACCATTTCTTATTTATTTTTGATTCAAATATTTACAGTTATGGGCTATACTGGAGTTTTGTCGCCAGCATTAGCAGTTTGGATTCCACCAGCATTTTTCCTAATTATTGCATTGTTTTTGTTAAAAACTGCTCCTAAATAAAACTTATTTTGTTAAATAAAAACAAGTACCTTCAATTACATTTCATTGTTTTACTCTGGGGTTTTACACCTGTTTTAGGTAAATTAATTACTTTACCCGCACTCGATTTAGTTTTTTGGCGATTAATTTTTGCAGGTTTAAGTTTGGCTGTTTTTATTATTTATAAAAAGTTCAAATTTGATTTGTCAATTAAAGAAACAAGTGTAATTTTTATTATGGGAATACTAGTTGGCGCCCATTGGTATTTTTTTTATCATGCTATAAAAGTTTCTAATGTTTCAATAGCAATGGCGGGATTTAGTACTATGACATTATTTGGTTCCATATTGCAACCTATTTTACTCAAAAAAAAGTTCTTTTGGGGAGATGCTTTTTATGGTGTTATCATATTAATTGGATTAGCCATTATTTTACAATTTGAATCAGGATCAATTGAAGGCGTAATTTATGGGATTTTAGCCGCATTTACAGGAGCTTTTTTTGGAATTTATAATGGAAAATTGATTTTAAAACACAATAGTTCCTATATTACTTTTATAGAGTTCATTGGTGCTTTGATATTTATTATAATAGTAAATTTTTTACTAAATAATAACCAATTTTATTTAGCACCATTTTCAAATTACGATATTCTTTGGCTCTTAGTTTTAAGTATTTTATGTACTACTTTGGCTTTTACTTTAAGTGTAGAAATAATGAAGTTTTTTACTCCTTTTACTGTAATAATAACCAATAATTTAGAACCAGTTTATGGCGTTTTATTTTC
>CAIUQQ010000050.1 GCA_903901345.1 uncultured Bacteroidota bacterium
AAAATTCATTTAAAATTATGCAACTGAATTATGTCAATTTATTTTACAGAACATATTTTATAATTAACTTAACAACACGTATTTAAAACTACTGAAGAAATTATCGGAAACTTTTAATATAAAAATAGTTTCCATTGTGCCAAAAGTTTACCATCTTTGTAGCCAGAATAAAACAAAAAATTGGAACCCAAACAAAAAATATTAGCAGAAGCAGAAGCACTTTTTATGAAATACGGCTTTAAGAGTATTACTATGGATGACATAGCAAGGGAACTCGGTATTTCAAAAAAAACATTGTATCAGTATTTTGAAGATAAAAATGATTTAGTGAATCAAGCTATTGAAAATCATATACTTTTTGACAAAGAAAAATGCGGTAAAATTTTAGTTGAACACTTTGATCCTATTGAATTTTTATTTGAAATGAGTAAATCAATTACTGAAAATCATAGGAAAGTTAATGTTGCAGTATTGTTCGATTTAAAAAAATATTTTAAACCAGCATGGGATAAATTAGAAAGTTTTAAATCCGTTTTTATTAATGAACAAATGCTTGCCAATATTACCAAAGGCAAAGAACTTGGCCTTTACAGAGAAGATATAAATACAGAATTAGCAGCAAAGTTATACGCTCACAGCGTAGAGTTTATGATGAGGCCAGAACTTTATCAAAACATTTCAACCGATTTTCATTTCATACATCAAGAAATAATCAAATACCATTTAAGAGCTATTTGTACCGATAAAGGCTTAAAAAAATTAAATAAAATATTAGAAAACCAAAACACAAAATAAAAATTATATGATTACTAGAATTACCACATTTATTGTGGCTACATTTTTCAGCTTAAGTTTGCTCATTGCACAGCAAAATGTTGAAGTAAAAAAATTGAATTTACAAACTGCCATTGAGATGGCAAAATCAAACAATTACAATTTACAAAATGCAAAATTAGACCAGTTATTAGCTGAAAAGAAAGTAAATGAAATATTAGCAAGTGGACTACCACAAATAAATGCAAGCGGTAACTATACAAATAATTTGGTTATTGCTACAAATGTAATAAGCTTTAATGGGGTAAATCAATATATAAAATTTGGACAACCATTTACTACTACAGGTTCAATTTCTGCTAATCAATTATTATTTGATGGCGGTTTTTTTCTGGGTGTAAAAGCTGCTAAAGAGTATGTAAATCTGGCTAAAACAGGTGTAAAACTTGGAAATGTAGAAATGGAAGCACTAGTTAACAAACTTTATTTTGCTGCATTAATAAGTGATGCGGGAATAAAAATGATGGAAAGAAATTTAATAATAATGAACAAATCTCTTGCTGATTTAAAAGAAGTTTATAAAGCTGGTCTCCGTGAAAAAATTGATGTTGACAGAATGCAATTGTCATACTCAAATACGAATATTCAATTAGACAAACTGAGAGATCAATTGTTATTATCATACATGGTGTTAAAAATGCAACTTGGTTTAAAAGTTACGGATAGTATAGAGTTAACGGATAACTTAGAAAAACTTTATGATGAAAAAAAGGTTATATCAGTTGAAGAAAAAATAAATTTTTCAAACAGATTGGACTACCAATTAGTAAATCATCAAATTAAATTACAAGAGTATGATAGAAAGCGTTATTTATTAGGTTATGCACCGTCATTAACTACTATGTTTTCTCATCAACAAAATACATTTGGACAAGACTTTAAAAATTTAGGAAATACTTGGTATACGGGTAGCTTTTGGGCATTAAATATAAGCGTACCTATTTTTGATGGTTTTAGAAAACATGCCTTAACCCAACAAGCAACTATTAATAAAACCAAGTTTGAAAACAATAAAAAGAACTTAGAAAACACTATAGAAAACGAAATAGTTCAAGCTAAATTAAAATATACAAGAGCAGCAGAACAACTAACACTTCAAAATAAAAATGTAGCCTTAGCCGAAGATATTTACAAGCAAGCAAATATTAAATTTCAAAATGGTGTTGGTTCAAACCTTGAATTATTAAGTGCGGAAAATGAAATGAAAAATTCACAAACCAATTACTTGGCATCTATTTTTGATTTATTGACAGCACAAGTAGATTTAAAAAAGGCACTTG
>CAIUQQ010000051.1 GCA_903901345.1 uncultured Bacteroidota bacterium
ATAAACAATTCACTTAGAAATGTAATTTATTGTGTGCTATAAATTAGCACCTTTACACCATGAAAATAAGTTCATATTTTAAAATATAAAAAACAATGAAAAAGACAAGTATTCTTAGCACCATTGTGCTAGTATTTTTAACTGTATATTCTATATCAGTTAATGCAAATATTACCAAAAAAGTAGATTTTATTGCTTTGCAAAAGGCAACAAAAAGCAATAATTCAAATGAATTCCAAATTAGGTTAAATACTATAAACTTAATGGAAAAATCAGAATTAACTAAAACAGAATTGACTCAATTAATTGCTGAAGTAAATGATATAAAAACACAAATAAAAGAATTAGATGGTGGTTTATATATTTCAGCTAGTGCGCTAATCATTATTTTAATTGTTTTGATAATCTTAATTTAATTGATCATCATAAAACAAATTTTAAACATTAGAAGTATGAAAACAAAAAAAGATTTAAACGTATCCATCCTAGAGCTCACCATGAAAATAAGACAAGTTCGTCCTGAATTATCAAAATATTTGGACGAAATGACTGTAACTATTCCCAATAAAAGCAATCCGGAGATTACGTTAAAAGATTTAAAAGAATATTACCATTCTTTAGAAACTTTTTTTGTAAAGTATGAACAAGAACATGATCCAAACTTTGTAATAACAATAAAATGAGCAATAATAAATTAATAATAATAACTGTGTCAATTATATTAATTATGACATACACACAATGTGGCAATAATGACTATTCTAACAAATCTGCCTTGCAAAAACAAACTGATTCTATTAACAGAAACAATAATGAAACATTGGAATTAAATGATGGAAGTGAAACTGTAGCCAATTATAATAAAGAAAATATAAGCAATATACAGGAAGCATATACAGGTGAAATTATGGCAATTGAAAAATACAAAGATTTTTCGAGAAATGCTGAATTAGAAGGCTACCATAACATTGCATTATTATATAAAGCCGCTTCATTATCAGAAAGTATTCATGCCAATAACCATAAAGCAGTATTAATAAAATCAAAAGCCGAAGTACCAAAAGTAAAAATAGAGTTTACAATAAATAGTACCAAACAGAATTTAGAAAACAATATAAAAGGTGAAGAATTTGAGGCTTCAACCAGCTATCCAGAATTTATAAAAATAGCAGAAAAAGCAGGTAATCAAATGGCTGTAGTAAGTTTAATTTATGCCATGAAAACTGAATTTATTCATAATAATTATTACAAAATAGCACTAGAAAGTTTGAATAAAAAAACCGAAAAGTCTTTACCTAAAGTTTTTTATATATGCCCAACTTGTGGCAATACATATGAAAACAGCGCTCCCGATAGATGTGAATTTTCATTAACTAAAGCTTCAGAATTTATAAAAATAAACAAATACAAATAATCAAAATGAATACATTAACGCACATACATTTATTAATAAATCACTTGCCAATTATAGGTTCATTACTTGGCGGATTGGTTTTAGCTCACGGAATGGGAACCAAAAGTTTTCAAACAAATATTGCGGCATATTATATACTAGTGCTTTCATCAATTGGTGCTGTTGTGGCTTATTTTACAGGAGAATCAGCTGAAAAATCGATTAGAGCAACTGAAAGACATGTTCAAGATATCTTAATTAACAATCACGAAGAATTTGCACTTTTTGCTTTAATTTCATTAATTTTATTAGGTGTAGTTTCACTTATTGCTTTGTATGCTATTTACAATAAACTTTCTTATTCTAATTTGTTAGCAAAAATATTGATAGTGTTATGCATAATTAGTTTTTTGTTAGTAGCACGTACAGGATATTTAGGGGGATTAATTATACATACTGAATTAAATAATTAAATACAAATAGATTTTCAAAAAACAGAATAAAACACATAAATAATGTGTGAATCATGTAACATTTGGTTAATTCTATATAAAACAAAAAACCATAGTAATACTGACTTTTGTAGTGTGCAAAACAGCACAAATTAATAACATAATACAATGACCAACTTAACAGCATTAAAAGGAAACTGGAATGAAACCAAAGGAAAACTAAAACAAAAATTTGCAATATTAACCGATGATGATTTATTATTAGTAGAAGGAAAACAGAATGAAATGATTGGTAAAATACAAGTAAAATTAGGTAAAACAAAAGAAGAGATTCACAAGCTAATTGCTGAATTATAAAAAAAAAATCAAAAAAATGAAAATGAAAGTTCTAAAAGTAGCAAGTATCTTAATAATGGCAGGATATATTGGAGCGTGTAACAATCCAGCTAAAAATGTAGAAAATGCTCAAGAAAGTGTTGAAGATGCCAATAAAAAATTAAATGATGCCAACCAAGAATACTTGAAAGAAGTGGCTGATTACAAATTGGAAACTTCCGACAAAATATCCAATAATAATAAAAGCATTGCTGAATTCAATAGCCGTGTTACCTCTCAAAAAAAGGAAGCCAAAGCTGAGTATCAAAAGAAAATTGCAGAATTAGAATCTAAGAATACTGACATGCAAAAAAAATTAGATGAATACAAAGAACAAGGCAAAGAAAACTGGGAAAAGTTCAAAACTGAATTTAACCACGACATGACAGAACTAGGTCAGTCGATTAAAGATTTAACCATCCAAAACACTAAATAAAATAAGCCATGAAACGAATAATTATTTTCACAATGCTACTAACTAGTTTTATTTCATTTAATGCATTTGCACAAGAAAAATATGGAAAAACACTGAACTTAGGTTTAGGTATAGGAGGAAGTGTAGGTTATTATAGTTATGTTCATAAATCGTTACCAGTAATTAACATAAACTATGAATTTGATATAGTTAAAAACTTAACGATTGCACCGTTTATTAGTATATCAACATATACTAATAATTATTTTTGGGGTAACACTAATAATCCTGGAAGGTATTATACTTTTCGCGAAACCATAATTCCAATTGGTGCTAAAGGAACCTACTATTTTGACGATTTATTAAAGGCAAACAAGCATTGGGATTTTTATTTAGCAGGTTCATTAGGTATTGTTTTTGCAAACCAAAATTGGGACAATAACTATAATGGTGATAAAAAATATTTTCCAAGTGGTAATGACTGGTTTTTAGATATTCATATTGGAACTGAGTACCACTTTAACAATAAAATTGGCGCTTTCCTTGATTTATCAACAGGTGTATCAACTTTAGGTTTAGCAATACATGGATTAAAATAATGGGAAATTTACTTTATAAAATTGCTGTAATTTTTTTAATTTTATGGTTAATAGGATTTGTAGGTTACAATATTGGTGGAATCATTCATATACTTTTAGTAATTGCGTTAATATCTATTATATTAAGAGTTATTAAAGGCAAACAACTTTAACTAATTTATTATAAATAAGCCGGTGGCTAGCGGCTAGAAAGCTAGCAAAAAAACAATAACAAAAATTATGAACTCAGGAAAAGTAGTATTGGGAATGTTGGCAGGACTTGCCACTGGAGCTATTTTGGGAATTTTATTTGCGCCCGAAAAAGGATCAATAACCCGCAGAAAAATAGCAAAAAAAGGAAGTGATTCTGTTGATGATTTAAAAGATAAATTTGATGAATTACTTTCTACATTAAATAATAAATTTGAAGAAGCAAAAGAGGAAACCATAGAGCTTTTTGAAAATGGTAAAGTGAAATTAGAAGAATTAAAAAAAGGTGCTAGATCAGAAATGGACTAATAACTTAATTATGTAAAATAACCCTCAATATAAACCATAAAATGGAAGAGAAAACAACGTTACTAGAGCCTTTATTAGAAAAAATAGAAGCATATACAAAAAGTAGTTTAGAATTATATAAGTTGAAAGTAATAGACAAATCTGCTTCAATTTTTGCTACACTTGCTTCTAGTGCAATTATGTTGTTTTTTCTTTCTATGTTTTTACTCATGGTAAATATAGGACTCGCTTTATGGCTAGGCACGTTACTTGGAAAAACATATTATGGCTTTTTTGCTATAGCTAGTTTTTATGCTTTTATTGGGGGTGTTTTATATCTTTTTTTCAAAAAAAGAATAAAAGATAAAATCAATATATCAATCATTTTACAACTACTAAAATAACCTAAAATGAAAAACGAAAACGCTTTGATATTACTAAAGGAAAATATCCTTTTGATGGAGTTTCAACAAGAAAATAATAGGATATTATTAAAGGAAGAATTTAAACAAACATTTGAAGCGCTTCGACCAGTAAATTTATTAAAAAATACTTTTCATGATTTACTACAATCGCCAGATTTTAAAGACGATTTAGTGGACTCCGCTTTGGGAATTGCTACTGGATTTATTTCAAAAAAACTAGTTGTTGGCAACACACATAATCCTTTAAAACAAATTATGGGTGTACTTTTACAATTAGTAATAACGAGCATTGTTACCAAAAATGCTGATGGAATAAAATCGTCATTGATGGCACTTATTAATAAATTTTCAAACAAAAATGAAACAACAGAGGATATGTAATTTTATATTTTTTTAAAATGCAATATGAAATATTTTATCTGGGTTTTTATATATTTTATATTTATAGCTAGCCCTGAATTAATATTGGCACAAATAACAAAAGACACTGCAAATTTTTATTATAAATTAGAAATAAAAGCCAACAAATACAGATTAACTAGTTGGGCTTATGATGTGGTTTTTGAGGAATTTAGTCCAAATGATTCTACAACTCCCACCAAGTTATTCAAGAAAAAAACAATCAATCCATTCCTTAAATTTCAAGGAAAAAAAATCAGAAATATCAACATCGAAGTTTTAGATCCATTTGGATATTCTGTAAATGAATTCTATGGGAAAACACCTGATTATTTTGAAAAACTGGGTAACAAATACCATGTTACATCAAAAGAACATATAATAAGAAATTTATTGCTATTTAAAAGCAATCAACCAATTGATGCAATTGAACTAAGTGAAACAGAAAGAATTCTACGATTATCACCTTTTATTTTTGATGCAAGAATTTATATTCAAAAAAGCATTTCAGTTAACAATGATAGCATTGATATTTTAGTTGTAATTCAGGATAGATGGACAGCTACAGTTACAAGTGATTTTGATTTTACTTCTCCAGATATAGTTTTTAACGAAAAAAACATTTTAGGATTTGGACACCAATTTTCGCAAGGAATAGCTTGGAATACTACCGATAAATATATTACAACTGCTGGGAAATACTCTATTTATAATATAAAAAAATCATTTGTAGGTTTTACAACTTTTTATGCTAACACCAAGGAAAACAAACAAATAGGTGCCACTATTGAACGACTGTTTTTTTCTCCTTTAACAAAATGGGCTGGAGGTATAAGTGTATTGAAAAACAATACTATTTACCAACAAACTTTGAATGAAACTACCCTCAATAAATACCCATTAACATATAACACTTTGGACATTTGGGGCGCAAAAAGTTTTGCATTAAACAAGAAAAACATGTCAGCTACCGAAAAACAAAGTATCAAATTAATAACCGGGGCAAGGTATTTTAATAAACAAATTTTTGAAAGGCCATCATTTGTAATTGATACTGAACGCATAAATAGGGAAGAATCAATGTTATTAATAAACATTGGCATCACTCAGCGAAAATACTACCGAGATAGGTATTTGTTTAGATATGGAGCAAATGAGGATATTCCTGAAGGGAATATGTTGGAATTAGTTTTGGGAACGATGAATAAAGAGCTTTCTAAACTAAATTATTATACAGGAATAAAGTTTGGAACAGGAAAGCACATTGATAATTTTGGCTATATTTCAATTGGAGGCGGTTATGGAACATTTTATAATGCAAACAATATCAATTCAGGTGTTGTAAATTTTGATGCATTTTACTTTTCAGATTTAATTAACAGAAATCGTTGGTATTTCAGACAATTTATACGATTTAAACTCATTGAGGGAATTGACAGAGCTAATTATGAATTGTTAAACATAAATGGTTCTCAAATGTATGGTTTTTCAAGTAATCAATTAACAGGTAAAAGTAAAATGATTCTAAATTTAGAATTTGTAATGTATGCACCTTATAAAATAATTGGATTTCAATTTGCGCCTGTTTTATTTTATGGCTTTGCTGGTTTAGGAAACAATTTTGGCAACACGTTTAGCAGTAATTTTTACCAAGCATTTGCATTGGGAATATTAATTAGAAACGAATATTTGGTAAGTAATACTTTTGAAATTTCATTGGGTATTTATCCATATATGCCAGGCAGTTCCGACTTTACTATAAAAGGAAATCCAATTGGAAATTACGATGTAAAAGCACGTGATTATTTTATAAATAAAGCTGAATTGGTTCCTTATTATTAAATTATTTTTAAAAATCAAATATGAAAAATCAAATACATTTAAAGAAAATTTCTACTTTGCCTAATCTAAATATCACAAAAGAAAAGGCGGAAATTGAAATGATAAAGCTAACTAAAAAATTAGCACAAATTCAAGACAAACTATACGCGCAAAACAAATACTCAGTCCTCATTATTTTGCAAGGCATGGACACTGCTGGAAAAGACAGTGCTGTTAAACATGTTTTTTCGGGTGTAAATCCTGCGGGCTGTAATGTAAAGTCGTTTAAGGCACCTTCATCACAAGAAGGCTCACATCATTTTTTATGGAGAATTAGCAAGGAATGTCCTGTGAAAGGTATGATAAAAATTTTTAACAGATCGCATTATGAAGATATTTTGACTCCTCTAATTCATGATAAAATGAGCAAAGAATCACTGAATGAAAGATGCAAAGAAATCAATGCTTTTGAAAAAGGTTTGATCAATGATTACACCATTTATTTGAAATTTTATTTACATATATCGCATGCAGAGCAATTGAATAGATTGGAAGCTAGAAAAACAGATTCAACAAAAAATTGGAAATATCAAAAAAATGATGTTAAAGAGATAGCCAAACATGACAATTTTAAAAATGCTTATGAATTCATTTTTAAAAAATGCTCTGAAAAAGCAAAATGGAATATTATTCCTGCTGACAAAAAATGGTTTAAAAATTATTTAATTTTAAAAACCATTATAGAACATTTAGAAAAATATAAAATCATTTATCCAAAATTGGTGGATTAAATTACGAATAACATACTCATAATAATGATTCGTGATTGTGTAAATTCTTAAATATTATGACACAAGAGCAAATGAAAGCATTGATCAAAAACATTTTAAATTTAATGCCATAGATTAACACAAAGGCACTCATGGCCATACAACATTAATTACAGGAAATTCAGGAAAAATGGAAGCTGCGGCTATTTTGGCAAAGGTATGTATTTTGTGTCGATTCATTAAATATGTTGGCTTTAGTTTAAAAATAATAGTACAAAAAATACGATCAAATTTCATCATTACTTAATATCTAAAGGAGTTTAATAATAACAAATAAAACAAAAAAAGCTGCATCAAATTTACTTTAGCGCAGCTTTTTATTTGCTTTTTGTTAAATGTTTTCTAACGTTTTACAATGGTAAAAACAGAATTTCTTTCCTTTTGATATTCTTCATCGGTACAATCTGAAACAACATTGTTTTCACAAGGACATGCTTTAGAGAACATGGTTTCGCCATAACCTTTTCCAGTTATTCTACTTGGTTTACTGATTTTTTTCTTAATGTAATTTACCGTGCTTTTAGCCCTTCTTTCCGAGAGCAATTGATTATATTTTACACTTGCTCTACAATCGGTAAAAGAACTTAACGCTACTATCAAATTAGGATATTGATTCATAATACTTACAATTTTATCCAACTCTATTTTTGCATCTGGTCTTATATTCGATTTGTCAAGGTCAAAATAAATAGTATTCAACTCCAATATCTCAGTCAAGTTTGGATTTTCTTTTATTTGCTCTGCTATTGGTTTTTTAAGTAAAACAATATCAGCTTTTACAATGGATTCATTACCAACAGTGGTAGCAAAACTATTTCCATCCAAATAAAATTCTTTGCTGCCTATTAATTGAAAGTTTTTGCCCGATTCAACTTTGAATGAAAACTCTCCTTCGTTATTGGTAATCATTGAATCAATGGCTTTGTTGTTTTCATCAAATAATTTTACAAACGATTTTGGTATTCTAGTGCCATCTTTTTGAGTAACAACTCCTTGAATTACTTTTGTTTTATTTAAATTGGCAATGGTAAACGAATACATATCATCTAAACCTCTACCACCATTTCGGTTAGAAGCAAAAAAACCTGTGGTCATTTTATCATTAGCAATGGCCGATATATCATCGAAGCGAGAATTTAATGGTGTACCTGCATTCACTGCTCGTCCAACTTGATTTTCTCTCATTTCACATAAAAAAATATCTAAACCTCCTAAACCATATCTGCCATCTGAAGCAAAAAATAACATCATGCTATTTTCTTCGTAAAAAGGAAATAATTCATCGCTTTCAGTATTTATTTTATCGCCTAAATTTAATGGTATGCTCCAAGTTCCATTAATATCTTTATTGGTTACATATAAATCTGATCCGCCAATACCACCGGGCATATCGCTCACAAAATACATAGTTTTACCATTGGCAGTAAAGCAAGGATGACCAACAGAATATGCAGTGTTATTATAAATAAAAGGAACGGGTATTGTCCATTTATTATCCTCAAAATTGCTAAAGAATATTTGTAATTCTACTACCTTATCTATGCTTTTATCATGGTAATTATTACGGGTAAATGCCATTGAAGTTCCTTCCTTGTTAAAAGTAGCGGGACCATCGTGCATTTTTCCATTTAAATTTCTATCAAAATTAGTTGGATTTTTCAATTGTCCTTCATTGATTTCAGCCACATACATGTCTAAATATGGTTGATTCATCCATTGGTCGTCTTTTTTAAACATGCCAGTGTTTCTACTTGATGCAAAAACAATTTTATCTTTAAAATAACAAGGTCCAAAGTCCACATTATTAGTATTTGCATCTTGGGCTATTACTTTAAAAATGCCGTTGTCTTTTATCCATTTTGAATATTCAAATTTATTTGTTTCGTAATCCTTCGCGCGTAAGTCATTTGGTTTTGTTTGTGCAAATTTGTCCATCCAACTTACAGATTCAGGATATTTACCATTTATTTTTAAAGACATGGCATAATTAAAATAATCATCAGCTATTACATCGGGGGCGGTAGCAACATAGTTGGCGTAAACCGAATCAGCTGCTTGGTTATTATCCATTTTATGATAAGCCATGGCCAATCTTCTTTGACCTTCGGTGCTTAAAATTTTTGAGTCGGAATAGGCATCAATTGCTTTGGTATATGAATAACTAAAACTGAATTTATCGCCTAGTTTTTCTTTGCTTGACTTTTCTTGAGCATTTGCTTGAAAGCAAATTGCAAAAATCAATATGATTGGTAATAATAATTTCTTCATTTTATTTGTTTTGGGGTTTTAAAAATATCTAGGTGTGTGAATTTGTTTTTTGTTGTTAAGCATAAAATCATATCTTAATAAAAGTTCGTGACTACCTTGATTATAAGTAGCTGTGCTTAAACCATACGACCAATCATATGAATAGCCAATATGAAATTGTTGTGAAATATCGAAACCAACCAAAGCTCCGGTTGCATCACCACTTCTAAACATAGCTCCAAGCAAAAACTTTTCCATCATTATGAATGAGGCAGTAATATCGGCTTGAATGGGCGCACCAGCAGTAACTTTAATTAAAGTTGTTGGTTTAAAAGATAGATTATTGTTTATTTTTAACATGGTACCTGCTATAAAAAAATAATGTCGTTGGTTTTTTCCTGCTAAAGTATTTCCATCATTACTACTTGTATAGTTATTTTCAATTAAATTGGGTGTAGACAAACCTGCGTAAAAACGCTCTCTTGAATAATAAGCACCAAATCCAAAATCGGGTGAAACTTTATTATTGATATTATTTAAAAAAGCAGGATCATTTTGCTGGTCCAATGAAATGGTGTTCAAATTTGCTTGTATCATATTGGCACCTGCGCTTAAACCTAATGTAAGTTTTGCCTTACGTGACACTTTCATGATATAAGCAAAATTAGCAGTAACCGATGAAAAATTAACAGGTCCAATTTTGTCGTTCATTACAAAAAGACCCAAGCCTATATGTTCATTTCTTAACGGAGCATGTATGGTTAAGGTTTGAGTTAAAGGTGCTCCTTCAAAACCCACCCATTGTGAACGATGAAGGGCAGTAACTGTTAATGCATCTCGGCTGCCAGCATAAGCGGGATTTACAACTAATGTATTGTACATATAATGCGTATACATTGGCGCTTGCTGTGCTTTTAAAGTAAAACAAGTCACTGCTAAAATCAGTGTAATTGTTATTTTATTGAATATTTTCATTTTGTTTTTTTCTTACTTATTAGTTGATCTAAAAAATTATTTATTTAAATAAATGGTTCCTTTTCGAACAGGGCTTCCATCTCCCAAATCAATGATATAAAAATAGGTGCCAATTGGTAAAACTTCTCCGCTAATAGCAACAGATGAATTTGACCTTCCATTCCAATTGTTTTGGTATGGACTTGCATCAAATACTAAATTTCCCCAACGGTTATATACACTCATTGAAAGTGATGGATAATTGATGATGCCAGAAATAATAAACAAATCGTTGATGCCATCTCCGTTAGGAGAAAAACCAGCAGGAATAGAAAAATTAGTTACTTGGCAAGCTTTAACTATCACATTTAAATTTGTTTTTATTGAATTACAACCATTAGAAGTAACTACTAAACTGTAGTTTCCTGAATCAGCTAATAAAGCACTCATGATGGTAGGATTTTGTGTATTAGAAGCAAAACTATTTGGACCAGTCCAAGTATAAGTTGCACCTGTTACTGATTGTGCCGATAAGTTTATTGAATTACCTTCACAAATTGGTGTATTGCTAGTGGCAATAGCAATGGGTAATGAATTAACAGTAAGTGAAACGTTGGCAGAATTGACTGTAAAAGTACAAGCATTCGTAATTACTAAATTATAATTAGCAGCTGAATCTGAAACACCAACAGGATTAATAATTAAATTAGCAGTAGTTGCGCCTAAAATATTTCCTCCGTTTGTCAAATCAACATTTCCTTTGCGCCATTGGTAAGTAAAACCTGACCCCGACATTAATACAGTGAAAATGGCTGAACCACCAACACATACTGTTTGGTTATTGGGTTGAGTTAATATTACAGGTGCCACACTAATGTTTAATGATACATTGATAGAAGTATCTTTTGCAGCACAAATACTTGAAATTATTACATTATAATTAGTTGCTGTATCAGCAATGGTTGCGCTATTTATTTTTAAAGTATCAGTTGTAACTCCAGTAATGTTTAATCCATTTACCAAATTTACATTTCCTTTGCGCCATTGGTATGTTAAACCAGCACCAGTTGCTTTAGTAATAAATTGAACTGGATTTCCTGAACATACAGTTTGGTTGGAAGGAATAGTGGTTTTTACCAAAGGCAAATTAATACTTAATGATACATTGATAGAAGTATCTTTTGCAGCACAAATACTTGAAATTATTACATTATAATTGGTGGCTGTATCAGCAATGGTTGCAGTATTTATTTTTAAAGTATCAGCTGTAACTCCAGTAATGTTTAAACCATTTACCAAATTTACATTTCCTTTGCGCCATTGGTATGTTAAATCAGCACCAGTTGCTTTAG
>CAIUQQ010000052.1 GCA_903901345.1 uncultured Bacteroidota bacterium
AATTAAAACTGCAGTTCCCAAATGCAACTCTTCTTCACCAAATAAACTAGCAACGTACATGACAGTTTGAACGCCCATACTTGTAAAGAAAAAACCTAACAAATATTTTAACATGGTGGGTTGTTGTTTTACTTGTTCCCAAACTTTTTTCAACTCGTCAAAACCTTTACTTAATAAATTTCCTTCATATGTTTTATGTGAATGAATTTCGGGCACATTTTTAAACATAATTTGAGCAAAACCTGCCCACCAAATACCAACTGAAACAAACGATAAACGAGTAGCAATTCCCGCATAAAAACCTTTTGCTTCTTCGGTTGCAAGTTCATTAGTTAATAAAGGATTGGCAGCCATTAACTCAGTTATTTTTGCTTGAACAGGGAAAAATAATTCTGGCATCATGATAGTCATTAAATTTAAAATTAATAAAATAACACTCCCAATATATCCCATTGAAAAACCTTTAGCACTCACTTTATCTAGCATTTCTTCACTGGCTATTTCGGGTAAAAAAGCATTGTAAAAAACTAAACTTCCTGCAAATCCAACTAAGCTTAGCATGAATAAAACAACGCCCATTCCAATGGTATTAGCTGTAAAAAAATACATGCCAATGCAACTGGCGGAACCCATATAACAAAAAACTTTTAAAAAGAATTTTTTATTGTGTTTAAAATCTGCAATTCCTGACAATAAAGGACTTAAAAAAGCTACTATTAAAAAACCTGCAGAAACTACAAATGAATACAATTCAGCTCCAACTACTTTCATTCCCCAAAAATTTAAATAGTAAATTCCGTCTTGCACGCTACCTTGAGCTACAGAAGCAGTTTTACACATTTTATTAAAATAAATTGGGAAAATAGCAGTGGCTATAGTCAATGAAAACACCGAATTGGCCCAGTCATACATAGCCCATGAGTTGATTACTTTTTTATTATTTAGTTCAAATTTTTTCATGATTTTCAAATAGTTGTAGCCGCAATATATTTTTTTTTACACCATTTTATAAATAAATATGCTATTATAATGCTCATAAAATTTAAACAGATTTTATGTTAAAATAGAATCAATAATAAAATTCATGTGTAATTGAGTAATATTTCAATAAAAAATGTACATGATTTAATCAAAAGTATTATTGTTGCACGCTATTTATAAAAAACAATAAATGAGTGCTGAAACCATGTACGAGAACATATTAATTGAACTAAAAAACAATATTTTTTACATTACAATTAACCGTGAAGTAAAATTAAACGCTTTAAATATTCAAACACTTTCCGAAATTAAAAATGCTATTTTAAGCATCTATGATAATGCGGAAGTAAGAGGAGTAATATTAACAGGAAGTGGTAAAAAAGCATTTGCCGCTGGTGCCGACATTGCTGAATTTGCTGATTTTAACGTAGAACAAGGAACTAAATTAAGTGCAGATGGTCACATCGTTTTGCGTGCCATTGAAAACTGTCCAAAGCCCGTTATTGCTGCGGTAAATGGTTTTGCCCTTGGTGGTGGAAATGAATTAGCCATGAGTTGCCACATGCGTGTAGCTGCTGAAAATGCTAAATTTGGACAACCAGAAGTTAACCTAGGACTTACGCCTGGATATGCCGGAACACAACGTTTGCCTCAATTAATTGGTCGAGGAAAAGCATTTGAATATTTAATGACAGCCGATATCATAGACGCGCAAACTGCTTTAAATTTAGGTTTGGTAAATCATGTAGTTCCTGCTGATCATTTAATAGAAAAATGCGAAGAAATATTAAATAAAATAAAAACAAAATCTCCTTTAGCCATTGCCAGTGTGATTCGTTGCGTAAATGCACATTACGAAAAACGTGCGGATGGAAATGAATTTGAAGTAAATGAATTTGGTAACTTTTTTGGTAGCGAAGATTTCATAGAAGGCACCAAAGCTTTTATGGAACGTAGGCCTGCAAATTTTAAAGGAAACTAAAATTATATTCAACAAAAAAGCCACTTTATAAAGTGGCTTTTTTATTATCTACCCCTTCCAATACCACTCTTCAGTTTTTATTTCCGATTCTCTTTGGTACCAATAATCTTTGACTATTTTCAATTTTTACAGTTTAAAATTAAATTGTAAATTTGATGTGTAAGAGCGAAGAAAATTTAAAAAATTGTTCCCATGCGGCAAATATATCATTTATTCACCGCAAATATGCGGTGAATAAATGATATATTTGCCGCAAAATAGTATTAGAGAATGGCAAAATACATTTATGAGCATAAAAACTGGACAGCGTTTACTTGGCAAGAACAAGCAATAAATTCTGTGTTTGGCGAGGTTCGCCTCATGCAAGGAAAAATCATTGGTCAAATGAATGCATTGGGTTTTTCAAGCAAAGAAGAAGCCACGCTAAATGCATTAACCTTAGACGTAGTAAAATCATCTGAAATAGAAGGCGAATTGCTTAACTACGAACAAGTGCGTTCATCCATAGCAAGACGTTTGGGCATCAATACTGCTGGACTTGTTCCAAGTAGCCGAAACATAGAAGGCATAGTAGAAATGATGCTTGATGCTACCCAACGCTACAAATTACCTTTGACCGAAAAACGATTGTTTGGTTGGCACGCAGCACTTTTTCCCACAGGACACAGCGGACCTTACGAAATAGAAGTTGGAAAATACCGTACAGGTAAAATGCAAATAGTTTCGGGTGCAATGGGTAAAGAAAAAGTGCATTACGAAGCTTTAAAACCCGAACTAGTGAAAACAGAAATGGACAAGTTTTTAGATTGGTTTAACAAAGACAATACTCTTGATCCAGTTTTAAAAGCTGCCATCGCACACTTTTGGTTTATTATTATTCATCCTTTCGATGATGGAAACGGTAGGATTGGTAGAGCAATAACTGATATGTTGCTTGCCCAAGCGGAAGGTAGTGGTGAACGATTTTACAGCATGTCGAGCCAAATTTTATTGGAACGTAAACGCTATTACGAAATATTGCAAAAAGTGCAACACAGTACAAGCGACATTACCGAGTGGCTTGAATGGTTTTTAAATTGCCTAAAAAATGCAATACTTGCCACCGAAAACACCACACAAAGAATATTAAATAAAGCCCAATTTTGGAAGTTGCATGAACATACATCATTGCATGAACGTCAACGCTTAATGCTCAACAAAATGTTTGACGGTTTTGAAGGCAAATTGCAAACCTCAAAATGGGCAAAAATAACCAAAACATCTACCGACACTGCCTTACGAGATATAAAAGACCTGGTGAATAAAGGTATTTTGCAACAAACAAACGAAGGAGGACGAAATGCCAATTATGAATTAGTGGAGTTTAAATTAGAATAAACGTTCCTATTCTATACCTCTGTCACACCACTTCTTTTTGTTACCAATAATCTTTGGTTATTTTCAGTTTTTGTGGTTTGAAAATAAATCTAAATTTGGATATGTTAGCGCTAAGAAAATTTATTTTAGTTTGATGTAAAAATGGTTATTATTGTCGCGATAAAAATGCTACTAAATTTATACTTATCTTCTCAAAAAACATGAGATTTTGAAATAATTTTTAGCATATAATATACAAGAAAACAAACTTTAAAAAAATAGAATAACATGAAAATTTGGTTGGTAAATTCAAATAGTAATGAAGAGAATGGAAACCCTAACGGCTTCTTAATAATGTTAAGGCAAAATAAAGTAGCAACTTATTATCAAAGGGCAGATGATGTAAGAAATATTGAAAATGGAGATTTAATTTTACTTTATCATAATAATAACAGAGTAATTGCTGTAGGGTTTGCGGTTCAAAACTCAAAGCATGATTTTGTTGACATTGCAAATATTGAAAGATGGGTTGATGTTAATTGGATTTGGAAGTCAAAATTTAATGAATCATTCGAGCCTATTGATTCAATAGATAGAAAAGACTTAAAATTTACCACTGTAAGAAGAGCTGTAAATAATATTACAGAGGAAATCGATACAAAGTCTCTTTTAATAGAAATCGGTAAGAGACTATCAAATTTTATCTAAAAAAATAAAACAATGAAAACAATTCTTTTTATTATAAGTATTTTTGGACTATCGATAAATTCATTTAGTCAATTTTCAAAGTTATTTCAATTTAGTAACTTAAATTATCAAGGTAAGTTTCCATGTGCAAATTTGATTTCAATTGGGAATCAACTATATGGAACAATATCACAAGGTGCTGGTAGTACAGGTAATGGTAATGGTGGCATTTTCAAGATAAACAAAGATGGTACAAACTTTAACCTCATTAAAGGTTTCGGAAACACAACACAAGGACAAAACCCAATGGGTACGTTGTATTTTGATGGAACTTACTTGTACGGTACAACGTATTCTGGCGGTGGCGGTGACTATGGAGCTTTTTTTAAAATGCTTCCTGATGGCTCTAATTTCATTAGTAGGTCCGCTTTTTCACCACGCGGTTCATTTGTTTCAGATGGAAGTTCTCTTTATACTACGGATTATATAGGTGGAACTTCATCAAAAGGATCAATTTGTAAAGTGAATCTATTGGATATGACATTCCAGATATTATATAGTTTTAATGGTGTAAATGGAGAAATACCTAAAGGAGATTTGTTGCGCATAGGTATTTATTTGTATGGTATGACTGAAAAAGGAGGAATAAATGGATTAGGTACTCTTTTCCGAATTAAAACAGATGGTACAGGTTTTCAAAAATTGTTAGATTTTGCTGGAACAAATGGTGCTGGTGGTCCAACTGGTTCATATATTGGTTTAGGAGGATTAATAACTGATAGTACATTTTTATATGGCATGACCTGTACGGGTGGTATAAATAATCAAGGTGTTATATTTAAAATTCAATTAGACGGAACAAATTATCAAAAACTTTTAGACCTAAATAATACAATAACAGGTAGTTTACCATTTGGTGCTTTGTACTATGTAAACAATAGGTTGTTTGGAATGACATCATCTGGTGGTTTAAATACTTTTGGGACTATTTTTATGATAAAAAAAGATGGTACTAATTTTCAAAAAATTCATGATTTTGATGGAATTGATGGAGGAAGAACACCTTTGGGTTCATTTTATTATGAAAATGGCTTTCTTTATGGAATGACATCAAGAACTGGCAGCACTACCACCACAAATGACGAAGGACTTATATTTAAGAAAAAAGTTTGTGTGCCAACTACGAGTAATAACAATGCAACATCATGTAAACAATATTTATGGCATGGTCAGACATATACCCAAAGTGGTACATTTATTTATTCACTTAACAATTCTCAGGGCTGTGATTCTGTTGCCACATTGAATCTAACAATAAATAATGTAAATAAAAATATCAATGTTAGTGGAAATACAATAATAAGTCAAGCAATTGGGGCTACTTATCAATGGTTAAACTGTGATAACAAAATGTCAATCATTAATGGTGCAACAAGTCAATCTTTTAAGCCATCATTAAGTGGGAATTATGCAGTAAAAATCACTCAAAATGGTTGTATAGACACTTCTAACTGTATTTTTATTTGTATACCTACTTCAAGTAATAACAATGTAACAACATGTAATCAATATACTTGGCACGGCCAGACATTTAAACAAAGTGGTACATATACTTATACTTTAGTAAATTCTCAAGGATGTGATTCAATTGCTACATTGAATCTAACAATTGATTCTGTAAATAAAAATATCAGTGTTATTGGAAATACAATAACAAGTCAAGCAATTGGAGCTACATATCGTTGGTTAAACTGTAACAATAACATGTCTGTCATAAATGGTGAAACCAGTCAATCTTACACGCCACTTTTAAGTGGGAATTATGCTGTAAAAGTTACTCAAAATAATTGTATCGACACATCCAATTGTATTTCTATTACGACCGTAGGAATTGATGAAGTATTGGTAAAGATGAATTTTGTTGCATTCCCAAACCCCACAACTAAAACAATTAATATATCATTTGAATCGCCTCAAGCCCTCATAAGTTTAAGGCTAATTACTATTGATGGTAAATTGTTAACTGAGAAAACATTCTATCAAACTGAAAAAATAGAATTTACTATAATGGAACCTAATGGCATTTATTTTCTGGAGTTAACTGATAATTTTAACAATAAATCAAGGTTGAGAGTTGTAAAACAATAAACATTTACTAATCACAAACTTGCTCAATAGACATTAATTCATTTGTTTGAATCATTAATTATACTTTTACTAATATCTTAGTGTGATAGTTTGAAATTCACAAACCTAAACTAGTTAAGTTCAAAACTTTTTCCTATCCTTTCCAATACCACTCTTCGGTCTTCATCTCGGTTTCTCTTTGGTACCAGTAATCTTTGGTTACTACTTGTCCTGATTCTATTTTTAGTTCGCGGTTAAACACAGCATTGATTGGGCTAAATGATACATCGGTTACGCCAACATTAAAAGTTGTTGGGGCTATTGGTTCATCAATTTCGGGTATAATTTCGCCTTCCACAACGGCTGGTTTTGGTGCAGCTTTTGGTGGCGGACTTGGAACTACCACTACCGTAAATTTATTTAATTCCAATAATTGTTTTAAAAAATCAACACGGGCTTGCGAGCAGTTTTTTTCTACAATGGCACATTTTATTTCGCCAAGATCTTCAAAAGTATGTGTTGTATTTAGGGCCATGTTTGATATGCTTTATTGTTTATTATTTTACTTAATTTTTTTGCCACAGATTCACAGATTTTTTCTTCTAAATTTATTTGAAATTTTTAGTTCAATCTTTGGCTGCTTTTTTCACTTAATTTTTTTTGCCACAGATTCACAGATTATTTTTTAAAATTGCTAATATAATCTGTGAATCTGTGGCTATTTTATTGCATTAACGAGTTTATATAATCATACAATACGCTTGCAAAGCCAGTGAATATAACGCCTGCCATGCAAATGTATAATGCTATTTTTGAATATAAATTGCTTTCAATTTTTTCAATTGGTGTTTCGTTTTCATCTACAAAAATGGCTTTTACCACACGTAAATAATAGTACAGTGAAACCACCATATTTAAAACCGCAATGATGATTAGCACATAATTTCCTTTACTAGCTCCGGCAGTTACCAAAAACATTTTTCCAAAGAAACCTGATGTAGGAGGAATTCCAGCCAATGAAAATAAAGCAATGGTAATAATCCAACTCAATGTTTTATTATTTTTATAAAAACCTTTAAAGTTGCTGATGTTTTCTTTTTCAGTTTGCGCAGCTACCAAAGCTATAACTCCAAATGCACCCAAATTAGAGAAGATATAAACGATTAAAAAGTAAACGCTGGCACTTACTCCCATAGTATTTCCCGATGAGATGCCTAATAGAATAAATCCAACTTGAGAGATAGATGAAAATGCTAAAAAACGTTTGATATTATTTTGTCTAATGGCAAAAAGATTTCCAATAGTAATGGTAAGTACAATGGTTAAAAACAACATATTGTACCAAACAGTTGGTACGTTTTCAAACAATGGATTCAATATGGAGATGAATACAAAAACCATGGCTGCTTTTGAAATTACCGATAAGTAAGCAGTAACTGGAACGGGCGCACCTTCATATACATCGGCTGTCCATAAATGAAATGGAACAGCTGAAAGTTTAAATGCAAAGCCAGTAAACACAAATATTAACGCTAAAATTTGTAAAGGATTATTGGTAATTAAAGCTGGTAATTCTGCAAAATTTAAAGTACCTGTTGTTCCATAAACCAATGAAATTCCAAACAACATAATACAAGAAGCAAAAGCCGATGAAAGTATCATTTTTACTGCTGCTTCCGATGATTTTATTTTTTCTAAATCAAAGTTTACAATGGCTGCTAATGGAATGGAAGCCAATTCTAATCCTAGGAAAAACATCAAGAAATTTCCGCTCGAAACCATGAAAAACATACCCAATAAAGTAGTCAACATCAGTATATAAAATTCTATTACATGCTTGTGGTTTTTAAGCCATTCATAAGCTTGTAACGAAATAATTAAAGTTCCAAAATTGAGGATATTTTTTTCTAAAGCAATTAAACCATTGGTATGGTACATGTCGCTAAATAAAGTTCCTGTAGCATTGCCAATAAAGCCTAACAAAAAGTTGATTAGCAATAAAAAATTAGCCAAGTGAATGATTGAACTATTTTTGTTCATTCCATCCGAAACCTTTATAATTAGTAGTATAAAGATGATGAACGTTAAGCTCAGTTCGGGTTTTAATAATATGAAAAAGTCTGTATTCATTTTAATTACCAATTGCTCCTCTCGCAATGTTTTCCATGATTATTTGTGTATCGGGTGAAATGATATTGATTAACCAAAATGGTGCTAATCCAATAGAAAGAATGGCAAATATTAACAATACCGAAGCCATTTTTTCGTTCCAAGTTGCATCTTTTAAATGATTGAAATGTTCATTTTTAATTGGTCCCATAATGGCACTTCCAGCAGCCCTTAAAATATAAACTGCGGTTACCACAATAGATGCCGCGGCAAGAATAGTAGCTATTCTGTGAAAAGCATCGGGTTGCTGCCAAGCACCAACAAACACTACCATTTCCGATACAAATCCACTAAAGCCAGGTAAGCCTAATGAACATAAACCGGCAATGATAAATACCGAAGAAAGGAATGGAATTGTTTTCAATAATCCGCCTAATTCTTTTATTTGTCGGGTATGTGTTCGTTCGTAAATCATGCCAATAGCACCAAAGAAAAGGGCTGTCATTAAACCATGAGAAACCATTTGCATTACTGCACCAATTAATGCGGTTTTGGTTAACATGCCAATTCCTAATAATATAAATCCGCAATGACTTACCGATGAATAAGCATTGATATACTTCAAATCTTTTTGCATTAAAGTTGCAAAAGCACCATAAATAATGGCAATGGTTGCTAATAAAACTATGATCCAAGAATAGTGTTGCGCAGCTTCTGGCATTAAATAAGTAGCTACTCTTAAACATCCGTAACCGCCTAATTTCATAGATATTCCAGCTAAAAACATAGAAGCCGCAGTGGGTGCCGATGAATGTCCGTCAGGAACCCAAGTATGAAATGGAAATAATGCAGTAAATACTCCAAACCCAATAAATAAGAATGGAAAAATAAACAATTGTGTTTCGTAAGGAATTTGTTGATGTGCAATTTTCAGTAAATCCCAAGTATGTACGCCACCACCTATATCGGTATTGAAATAAGTAGCCAATAAACCAATTAAAACCAAAGCAGAACCACCCATTAACATCAACGCTAACTTCATGGCACTGTATTCTTTTTTGCCACTGCCCCAAATGGCTATCAATAAAAATTTAGGAATTACCGCTAATTCTAGGAAGAAAAACATGGTAAATAAATCCAATGAAATGAAGAAACCATAAGCCCCAACACTTAATAATAACAGTAAAAAGAAAAACTCTTTGGTTAAGGTTTCAATTTTCCAAGAAATTAAAATACCGCAAGTAACTACAAAAGCGGTTAGCATAATCATGATTACAGAAATGCCATCTACGCCCACATAATATTCAATGTTCATGGCACTGTACCAACTGTATCGTGCTTCAAAAAGCATTTGTGCAGTATTGCCCGCTGAACGTTCGCCATAGTATGAATACATGAGCAATGAAGCAATGGTTAATTGAAGCAATGAACCAATTAAAGCGGTCCATTTTATCTGCGTTACGTTACGGCAAAACAATATTGCCAACGTAGTGAGCAGCGGAAAAATTACTAATATTGATAAATTCGTCATTCCTTAATTTTTTAGTTCCATAAATAAATAAACAACAACATAAACCCTAGCACTCCAACAAAAAAGTAACTTGCATATTGTTGCAATTTCCCTGACTGTAAACCTTTAATATTATCTGAAATTTGTGCTGTTGTATCAGCAAACAAATTCATTAAACCATCTACAATATTTTTGTCAATCCAAGCTGCGGGTTTCCCTATTAAATTGAAAATAACTTTTTGGGTAATGAACATATACAATTCATCCATATAGAATTTTTTGTGTGCTGCTGTATATAATCCACCTAAAGAAGTGGCAATGGTTTGTGGTTTACTATTTTCAGATTTGTATAAACTACTTGCCAATAAAATTCCTCCAATAGCTAACAAAACAGGAGTTAATGAAAACAAATAATCAATATGAGTTTCTAAAGCTAAACCATCGGAAGTTACCAAAGATGCAATTGGGAAAAAGCCTGCAAAAACTGCCAAAACTGCCAAAATAATCAAAGGTATTTTCATACTTAAAGTTCCTTCTCCATGTCCGTTTTCATGCACATGACTTTCTTTGCTCCAGAAAATAGAGAAGTATAACCTGAACATATAAAATGCTGTTAAACCTGAAGTAAATAATGCTACAAAAAACACCATTTTATTGGAGTGAAATGCTGCTAATAAAATTTCTTCTTTACTGAAAAATCCAGCAAATGGAGGAATTCCTGCAATGGCTAAGCAAGCAATTAAAAAAGTAATATGTGTAATTGGCATGAGTTTCCTTAAACCACCCATGTCTTTCATTTCATTGCTATGCACCAAATGAATAACTGCTCCAGCACCTAAAAATAACAACGATTTAAAGAATGCGTGAGTAAACAAATGAAACATTGAAGCCATATAGCCTAATCCACCTTCGCCACCATGTTTGGCAACGCCTAACGAGAACATCATGTAACCAATTTGCGACATGGTAGAATAAGCCAAAACTCTTTTTATATCGGTTTGTGTGCAAGCAATAATGGCTGCAAACAATGCTGAAAATGCACCCACATAAGTTACCACAGTTAAAGCAGCTGCATCAAAAGCAAAAATGGGGAATAAACGTGCTACTAAAAATACACCTGCAACTACCATGGTTGCCGCATGAATTAAAGCGGAAACAGGAGTTGGACCTTCCATGGCATCAGGTAACCAAATATGAAATGGAAACATGGCCGATTTACCAGCACCACCTAAAAATACCAAAACCAATCCCCAAGTTAATGCGCTAATTCCAATAAATGAAGCACCGGCAGCATTAACAAAATAAGGTGAAGAAGCATCGGTTAAGCGAGCTATCAATGTTCCAAAATCTAAAGTTTCGGCACTGTAAGCTAAAATCAAAATGCCAATTAAAAAACCTAAATCGGCAAAACGGGTAACGATGAATGCTTTTTTAGAAGCAGCCACGGCTGATGGTTTGTCGAAATAATAACCAATGAGTAAGAATGAAGAAACGCCCACCAATTCCCAAAACATGTAAATTTGGAAAATATTTGACGATAAAACCAAACCAAGCATGGAGAAAGTAAACAAGGAAAGAAATGCATAATAAGTAGCAAAACGTTCTTCGCCTTTCATGTATCCCAAACTAAAAATATGAACCATGAGTGAAACAAAAGTTACCACCACAATCATCATCATAGAAATAGGATCAAGCATGATTCCCATGTCGATAGAAACAGAAGGCGTAAACTGTAGCCATGTATATTTTAAAGCAATAATGGGTTGGTAAATGCCATTTATTTTACCCGAAATAAAGAAATATTGGTAAGCAGTTACCAACGAAATTATGGTAGAAATGAGCAAGGAAATTGTTCCTATAATTCCAGAAAATGCGCTTAAATATTTTCTGCCAAATAAACCTAAAACAACAAAGGTTGCTAAAGGTATAAGTGGAATTAATGCGATAGTATAGTTCGACATATCTTTAGTTAAAACTTCATCAAATCAGCATCGTTCACATCTATTGATTTGCTGCTACGATACAAGTGAATAATTATGGCAATGGCCACTGCAGCTTCAGCAGCAGCAATGGTGATAATAAAAATGGTAAAGAAAGTTCCATCTAATTTACCCGCATGTAAAAATTTGTTGAAAGCAACAAAATTGATATTTACACTGTTCAAAATAAGTTCTATGGACATTAACATAGTAACCATGTTTCTGCGAGTTAGGAAACCATAAACGCCTATAAAAAATAAAATGGCGCTTAAAAATAAAATATGAGTTAAACCAATTTCGTTCATGCTTCTGTTTTTGGTTTTAAGGCAATTACAATTGATCCAATTAAGGCGGCAAGCAATAACATACTCACTACTTCAAAAGGTAAAATAAATCCGTGTTCGGTGGTACTTAACATTTGTCGTCCAATGTTTTTAACTGTTGGTTCTATAGCAGTGTTTGTAGAGGCAACAAATGAGTAATTATTGATTAATGAAATAACAAAGGCACAAGCAAAAACGACTGCCAAAGCTGATACTATTATCGACATTAATTTAGGTTTCTCCATGTCTTTTCCCGATGCGTGGGTTAAAAATATGGAGAATATGATGAGTACTACGATTCCACCAATGTAAACTACTATTTGCACAGCAGCTATAAATTCATAGTTCAAGTAAAAATATAATCCAGCAATTCCCATTAATGAAAATAGCAAATAAATAGCCGAACGGAATATTTTTTTGGCAGTAACTGCCAAAATTCCTCCACCTATTATTACGGCTGCTAAAATGTAAAATATGACTATCGATGCACTCATTTTATATTGTTTTTTTATTAAATTTTTAAATCAAAAATCCTAATTCACAAATCAAAAATTCTACTCTACTCCTTGCATTAATTTAGAATCTGGCATATTCAAAATTTTCTTCAATTGTTTTTTATCGTAAACACTGTGTTCAAAATTTTGCGCCATTACAATTGCGTCAGATGGGCAAGCCACCACACATAAATTGCACATGGTGCATAAATCTAAATGATAAACAAAGGCATCAATTCTCTTTTTCTTTTTACCATCTTCTAAAATTTCTTGCTTGGTAATAATTTTTATTGTTCCGTTCGGGCAAGCTATTTCGCAAGCCTGACAGCCAGTGCAACGGTGTTCATTATTATCATCATGAGGCATTACTACTTCGCCTCTAAAACGATCGAACATTTTTAAAGTTGCTCTATTATCAGGATATTCTTCTGTTTTAATTTCATCGAGATGGGTAAAATAATATCCAGTCACTCTCATCCCTACCAGTAAGGATTTAACCGATTTGTATATTGTACCGAAATATTCTTTTAAAAACATCTTCTTTAGTTGTTAGTTGTCTGTTGATAGTTGTTCGTTTTTGTTAATATTTTTATTCCTATAAGTGCCAACCCATAATGGCCATCACTGTTATTATTATTACATTTACCATGCTTATTGGCAATAAATATTTCCATTCTAAAGTGAGCAATTGATCTACGCGCAAACGTGGGAATGTCCATCTAAACCACATAATAATAAATATAATCAAAAACGTTTTTGAAAAAAACCAGATAGATGATGGAATAAAATCCATGATGTGGTTAAATCCATCTAATCCACCAATATGAAAAGGCATCCAACCACCTAAAAACAAAGTAGCTGCAATGGCCGAAACCACAAATAAATTAATGTATTCCGACAATAAAAACATAGCGAATTTCATTCCTGCATATTCCGTATGAAAACCACCAGTTAACTCTTGATCAGCTTCTGCTAAATCGAATGGTGCACGGTTAATTTCAGCAGTAGATGCAATTACAAAAATTACAAATGAAATCATTACAGGGATATGTCCTTTTATAATCCACCAACCATTTTCTTGACTTCTAACAATATCGCCTAAACTTAAACTTCCACTTAAAACTACAATAGAAATCAAAGACAATCCAACTGATAATTCATAACTTACAATTTGTGCGCCACTTCGCATGGCACCTAGCAATGAATACTTGTTATTACTTGACCAACCAGCCATTAAAATTCCAATTACACCAAGCGATGAAACAGCCGAAACATAAAGTACACCAATATTAATATCATACAATTGAAAATCTTTTGCAAAAGCAATTGGAGCAATCACCATCATAGAGCCAATAACCATAATTACAGGTGCTAAGTTAAATAAAAACTTATCGGCACTATCAGGAGTTAACCCTTCTTTCAATAATAATTTTACGGTATCGGCTACAATTTGTAAAGAACCTTTAGGCCCAACTCTATTCGGCCCTAATCTTATTTCCATAAATGCTGCAACTCTGCGTTCCATGTATCCTAAAAAGAAACAAAGTATGACCAAAAAAGCAATCAGACTTACACCAGTTATTACCATTTCAGTTACATGAAGCAGCATTGGATTTATTATCAAATCTGCAAGCAAATTATGAACATAAGTTGCAAAAGAAGAAAAGCTATAGGTTAATAAAATTTTCATCGGTCAATATCAGGAATTACTAAATCAATGGTTGACATAATCGCAACTAAATCTCCAATTTTTCCTCCTTTTGCCATTAATGGCAATGCAGAAAGATTTGAAAAACCTGGTGAACGATACTTAATTCTGTATGGACTTGCAGCGCCATCACTTACTATAAACACACCTAATTCGCCTCTTGGAGTTTCTACTCTTTGGTAAAATTCACCTTTAGGAAGCTTGATTACATTTTTTGTTTTTGCTTGAAATTCGCCTTCAGGAATATTGTCAATTAATTGTTCAATAATTGAAACCGATTGTTTCATTTCTTGCATTCTAATCATGTACCTTGCATAGCAATCGCCACCGTTATCTAATATCTCATCAAACTGAACTTGGTTATATGCTGAATAAGGAATAAGTTTTCTTATATCGCAACTAACACCCGAAGCTCTGGCAGTTGGACCTGTTACACCATAAGAAATGGCGTCTTCTTTTGAAAGAAATCCAACTCCTTTTGTTCTATTTTCAAATATTACATTGCCAGTCATAATATTATCGTATTCCTGGAATTTACCTTTTATTTGAGACAAAACTTCCTTTGTTCTTTTCTGAAAATTTGGATGAATATCGTACATTACACCACCCGGAACCATAAAGTTTTGAGTCAATCTTGCACCACAAGTTTCCTCCATAATTTCCATGATAAATTCACGTTCTCTGAATGCATAAAAGAAAGGAGTAACAGCTCCTAGGTCAAGCCCAGTGCAGCCCCACCATAATAAGTGTGATTGCAATCTGGTTAATTCTGCTAAAATGGTACGAATATATTTTGCTCTATCAGGTACTTCTAATTGCAAACCTTTTTCCACTGTTAAAGCACAAGCTTCGTTGTTAATATGAGCAGCCAAATAATCCATGCGACTGGTAGCAAAAATAAAATTTCTATACGAAAGACTTTCACTCATTTTTTCAATCGAGCGATGAATATATCCTAAATGTGGCTGAACTTTTTTAACAGTTTCACCATCTAACCAAACTTTTAAATGAAGCACCCCGTGAGTAGATGGATGCTGAGGTCCCATGTTTATTACAAACTCACCTTCTTCTGTTACGTAATCGTCTTCTATCAGGCCTCTCATAATGATATCATGTTTTCGTCAACGTAATCTTTTCTTAAAGGATAACCGTTCCAGTCATCGCTTAAAAACAACCTGCGTAAATCGGGATGATTAATAAATTTTATACCAAATAAATCAAAAACTTCACGTTCTAATAATTCGGCAGTTCGCCAAATATTACAAACAGTTGCTATTTCTGAGTTTTCTCTATTGCTAATTTTAGCTTTTAAAACAATGGTGTGGTTATGTGTTTTTGACAATAAATGATAAACCATCATTAAATGGTCTTTCCAATCAATGCAGGTTAAACAAAACAAATAATCAAAATCAAATTCGCTATTTGAACGCAGTTCATTTATTAAAGGATATAACTCTTCCGAAGCAATATTTACATTTAAAAATTCTCCGGTTTCATCATAAACAGCCGATGGTAAAATGGCGCTGATGCTGCTTTTTAGTTCTTCTATGTTCATCTAACGTCCTCTATTTTCTTTTTAAAATATTGTTCGTGTTTAATTTTTTCTTGCAATGTTATCATGGAATGCAACAAAGCTTCTGGGCGAGGCGGGCAACCAGGAATATAAACATCTACAGGAATTACGTGGTCTACCCCTTTAACTACAGAATAAGTATTATAAAAAAAAGGACCACCAGAAATGGTGCAAGCGCCCATGGCAATTACATATTTTGGTTCTGGCATTTGGTCGTATAAGCGTTTTAAAACCGGAGCCATTTTCATTACAATTGTTCCAGCTACTATTATTAAATCGGCTTGTCGTGGAGTAGCACGCGCTACTTCAAATCCAAACCTTGACCAATCATGTTTTGCGCCAGCAGCCGACATCATTTCTATTGCGCAGCAGCTAGTTCCAAACACTAAAGGCCATAATGAATTAGAACGAGCCCAATTTATTACATCATCTAATTTTGTTACTAATATTCCTCCATCTGCGGTTTCGTGAACTTGTCCAGGAAACGTCATTGGACCTTCCATACTTTTATTTATTTCCATTCCAAAGCTCCTTTTTTCCACGCATATAATAAACCCATAAATAAGATAAACATAAATACTAATATTTCAAATAATGCTGGCATGCCAATTTCCTTTACCACTGTAGCCCAAGGATACATAAAAACCAACTCCACATCAAATACTAAAAAAATCAATGCAAATAAATAATAGCCTACATTAAATTGAATCCAAGAGGTTCCAGTAGTAGGAATTCCACATTCGTAAGTTTCGCCTTTTTGGGCATTCTTCTTTGTTTTTGCAACTGCTAATGAGAGTAAAATTCCTGCTCCTGCAAATGCAATTCCACAAAGTAATAATAGTATTAGTGCTGATGAACCCATATTTTAAGATTTCAAATGTATTTGTTGCTATATTTTAAAAAAATGACCTGAATCATGGAAAAACAAATTATGTACGAACCTAAACTTTATTTAAAATTATTGCTTTTGCTAAATAAATCAATATTTTTGATGGGCAAATAAAACAATATTTTACAAAATACAAATACAAAATATATGAACAAAAAAATAATTGCCATTATAACCCTTTTAATTACAGGCTTTTTTGCAAAAGCACAAACTACTGCTACCGATTTTAATGTAAATGATTGTGGTGGAACTTCCCGCCATCTTTTTACAGAATTAGATGCAGGCAAAATAATCGTGTTAGCCATGGTCGATCCTTGTAGTTCATGTATTGGTCCAGCAAAATCGGCATTTGCTATTTCAAAAACTTATGAAGTCACAAACCCAGGAAAAGTAGTTTATTATTTAACCGATGATTTTGGAAATACTACTTGCGCAACACTTACTAGTTGGGCTTCTACTAATGCTATTGCTGGTGTGCCAATAATTTCAGATGAAACTGTTTCACAAGCTAATTATGGCGGTGCAGCCATGCCAAAAATTGTAATTGTTGCAGGAACAAATCATAAAATTTATTTCAATCAAAACAACGGATTAAATGCCACCACATTTACTGTAGCAATTAACAATGCAATTGCTACTTCTAGCATAAAGGAATCTGTGCAATCTGATTTTAAAATGAGTGTATATCCTAATCCCGTAAACGATAAATTGACAGTAAATTATCATTTAAACACTGCGTCTGAAATTAGCTTTGAAATATATAATTTATTAGGTTCAAAAATAAGAAGTTTTGCTGCTTTTAAGCAAAATTCAGGCGCTCATTTAGAATCAGAATTTGAAACAGAATCATTCAATAATGGTATTTATTTTTTAAAAATAAATACCAATGAAAATTCACAAATTATCAGATTTTCGGTATCTCATTAATTACTAATTTTTTAAAAATGCGTTTGCTTATTATTTGTTTACTATGGTTTGTTTTTTCAAACAATTCTTTTTCACAAGGCTGTTGCTCGGGTGGTAGCGGAAGTCCAATAGCGGGTGGCGTTTCCCAAGGAGTGTTACAAGAAGGACAAATGGAATTTGGTTTAAATCACCAATATTCTTATTCCAATTATTTATATAAAGGCAGTGTTTTAGATACCGCATTAGTAAACAAAATAGATAACCTTAACAGTAATTATTTGTATTTTAGAATGGCTTATGGTGTTACTAAAAACTTTACTTTATCTGTTGAATCTGGGTACTTTTTGAACAGGAATTTAGTAAAATTACATCCTGAAAATATTGACAATACACAAAAATCATTGGGCATTGCCGATTTAATTATTTTCCCTAGGTATGATCTTTATAATAAATCGAAAAGCAAACACCAAACTGAAATTACCATTGGACTTGGTGTAAAAATCCCTTTAGGAAAATATAACGATTCATCATTGGTATATGAAGACCCAACCTCAGGTCAAAAACAATTCACCACATCTGCGCCAACAGTACAGCCTACCAACGGTTCCCACGATTTGTTCTTTTATGGTTTTGCCATGAGGGATTACAAAAAACTAAAATTTAAAGTTTTTGCCAATGCCATGTATGTAAAAAAAGGTTGGAATCCTTTGGGTGAAAAATTTGGTGATTATTTTAGTGTTGGATTATTTATTGGTAAAACTTTTTTTAAGAAAATAGGCCTTACTTTACAGGCAAAAGGCGAGTGGATTGATGCCATGCAATCGGCACCTGGCGTTGATTTATTAGGTATGTATAATATTGATGTGAAATCGACTGGAAGCGAAAAATATTCGGTAGTTCCCCAAATTAATTACAGCATTGGCACATTTACTTTTTTTGCAATGAGCGATATCCCTTTTTACCAAAACATGAGAGGCACACAAATAGGTGCAAAATACCAATTAACAACAGGCATTACTTATCGATTTATGCCTAAAAAAATTTTATGGAAAAAGGTATAATTAAATAAAAATTTCTTTTTAAAAATCTTAACAATATGCAATCACTTATCAATAAATATGGAAAATGGGCATTAATTACTGGGGCTTCATCAGGAATTGGGGCTGAGTTTGCTTTGCAATTAGCAGCTTTAAAATTTAACTTGGTTTTAGTAGCACGAAGAAAAGATAAATTGGAAAATCTTTCCGCTGAATTAATTGCTAAAAACAAAATTAATACATTGGTAATTTCTGCAGATTTATCTACGCCAGATTTTTTAGAAATAATAAAACAACAAACCTATCATTTGGACATTGGTTTATTAATTAACAATGCTGGTTTTTCCATTACAGGAAGTTTTTTAAATGATCAATTAGAAAACCAACTTTCACTATTAGATGTAAATTGCAAAGCACCACTTATTTTATCTCATTATTTTGGAAATAGAATGCTTTCAAGAGGTTCAGGAGGTATTATAAATATTGCTTCTACTGCTGCATTTTTACCACTTCCTTTTTGGTCAAATTATGCTGCTTCTAAAGCTTATATATTGTCGTTTTCTGAAGGAATTTGGCATGAATTAAAAAACGCAGGAATTGATGTTTTGGCTGTTTGTCCTGGTCCTACGCAAACTGAATTTGCTGATACAGCAAAAGTTAATTTAGGTGGCATGACAGCAAGAGAAGTAGTTGATTGTTCACTTAAAAATATTGGTAAAAATTCTTCTGTTATCGTAGGATTTGAAAATCAGTTTTCAACATTTTTCTTAAGATTTTTTAGCAGAAAATTATTAATAAAATTTGGTGCAATGTTCACTAAAAAAATTGCTATTAATTAATTTAGCATTCAATAAAAATAATTTTCATTGCTGTTTTAAAAACTTACACTAAGGTTTATCATTTAAAACCAAGCATAGTTTGTATATATTTGCGCAGCTTTAAAACAAAAAAAATGGCGGAAAATAAATTTACAACTGATAGCGGCATTATCATCAATAATCTTTACCAACCTGAAAGTTCAAATACCAACAATGAATTACCAGGTGAATTTCCATATACAAGAGGTGTTCAGCCTGATATGTACCGAGGAAAATTATGGACCATGCGTCAGTATGCTGGATTTTCTACTGCTGAAGAATCCAATAAAAGATATAAATATTTATTAGCAAATGGTACCATGGGTTTGTCGGTTGCCTTTGATTTACCAACCCAAATTGGTTATGACAGCGACCATTTAATGAGTGAAGGTGAAGTGGGTAAGGTGGGCGTTGCCATTGATAGTTTGCGCGATATCGAAACTTTATTTGATGGAATAAATCTGCAAGACATTACCACTAGCATGACCATCAATGCCACTGCATCTACCCTGCTTTCGTTTTATATTGCCTTGGCAAAAAAACAAGGTGCTGATATCAAGAAAATTTCAGGAACCATTCAAAACGATATTTTAAAAGAATACGCTGCCAGAGGAACTTATATTTATCCGCCAAAACCAAGCATGCGGATCATTACCGATATTTTTGAATATTGCAGTAATGAAGTTCCAAAATGGAATACCATTTCAATAAGTGGATACCATATTAGAGAAGCTGGAAGTACAGCAGTTCAAGAAATAGCATTTACCTTAGCCAACGCAAAAGCATACAGTGAAGCAGCAATAGCAAAGGGTTTAGACATTAATGTTTTTGGACAACGATTATCGTTTTTCTTCAACGCACACAATAACTTTTTTGAGGAAATAGCAAAGTTTAGAGCAGCACGTAGAATGTGGGCTAAAATGGCCAAAGATTTAGGTGCAACCAATCCAAAAGCCATGATGTTACGTTTTCATACGCAAACGGGTGGAAGCACTTTAACGGCTCAACAAGCTGAAAACAATATAGCCCGTGTAACGCTACAAGCATTAGCTGCGGTAATGGGTGGAACTCAAAGTTTGCATACCAATGGTTTTGACGAAGCATTGAATTTACCAACTGAAGCAGCAGCCAGAACTGCATTGCGTATGCAACAAATTATAGCATTTGAAAGTGGCGTAGTAGATACTGTAGATCCAATGGGTGGAAGTTATTTTGTAGAAGAATTAACCAATCAAGTAGAAGCAGAAGCTTGGAAATATATTGAAAAAATAGATGCCTTGGGCGGAAGCGTTAGTGCAATTGAAGAAGGTTATATGCAAAATGAAATTGCAACTGCCAGTTATAAATACCAAAAAGACATTGAAAAAAGCGAAAAAGTAATTGTTGGAGTCAATAAATTTAAGGTGAAAGAAGAAGTTGCACCTCCATCGTTTAGAATAAATGACAGCATTAGAATAGAACAAACTGAAAAGTTAAACAAACTAAAAGCAGAAAGAAATAATAGTTTGGTAAAAGCCAATATTGAAACACTAGAACAAGCAGCTAAAGATGGCAGAAACGTGATGCCACACATTATAGAAGCCGTTGAAAACTTAGCTACACTTGGCGAAATAGCCGATACTTTTAGAGGTGTTTTTGGTGAATATAAAGCCTAATTGTACATTTTATCATATAAAAAATATTAAAAAAACGCTCCTAAAAACAAAGGTTTTTAGGAGCGTTTGCATTTCTAAAAAAATACCAACAAAAATCCTTTCTCTATCTTCAAATCATTCTTATCTTCGCTGCGCATTATTATGACAGAAAAAAGAGTTAGAGTTAGATTTGCTCCAAGTCCTACGGGAGCATTACATATAGGCGGTGTTCGTACGGCTTTATACAATTATTTGTTTGCAAAAAAACATGGTGGCGATTTTATTCTTCGCATTGAAGATACAGATCAAGGAAGGTTTGTGCCGGGTGCGGAGCAATATATTATTGAAAGTTTAAAATGGGTTGGCATTGAGCCAAATGAAGGAATAGGTTTTGGAGATGGGGAATATGCGCCCTATCGCCAAAGCGATAGAAAACCAATGTACAAAAAATATGTAGACCAATTAATAAACGATGGTTATGCCTACTACGCTTTTGATACTGCAGAAGAATTAGATGCCATGCGCGACAGATTGAAAGCTTCGAATGTAGATTCAAAGTACGATCCCATTACGCGTAGTGCTATGAAAAACAGTTTAACTTTACCAGAAGATGAAACCAAACGCAGATTGGAGAATGGTGATGCTTATGTAGTTCGTATTAAATTGCCACGCAAAGACGAAGTAAAATTTCATGATGAAATTAGGGGTTGGGTTACCTTTAACACTTCCACCATGGACGATAAAGTTTTGTTTAAATCAGATGGAATGCCAACTTACCACATGGCAAATGTGGTAGATGATTACAGCATGCAAATTACCCACGTAATTAGAGGCGAAGAATGGTTGCCATCAGCACCTTTGCATGTGCTTTTATACAAATATTTGGGTTGGGAAAATGCCATGCCAAAATTTGCTCATTTACCATTATTGTTAAAACCTGATGGAAATGGAAAATTAAGTAAACGTGATGGTGATAAATTAGGATTTCCTGTTTTTCCATTAGATTGGGTGGACCCAAATACTGGCGAAAAATCGAGTGGATACAAGCAAGCCGGATATTTGCCAGAGGCGGTTATTAATTTATTGGCATTTTTAGGATGGAATCCAGGAACAGCACAAGAATTATTTAGCAAACAAGAATTAATAGATGCTTTTAGCTTAGAAAGAGTAAGTAAACATGGTGCTAAGTTTGATCAAAATAAAGCAAAATGGTTCAATCACCAATATATAAAAATGGAAGACAATAGCTTATTAGCTATTGAATTAAACAAACAATTGTCGGCTCAAAATATTACTGCCAATTCAACTTACGTAGAACAAGTTTGTGGTTTAATAAAAGAAAAGATTAGTTTTACGAAAGAACTTTTTGATTATAGTAACTACTTTTTTGTAGCGCCAACTGTTTATGATGAAACTGTGATAAAAAAACGTTGGAATGAAAAATCGCCATTGGTTATTGCAGATTTAATTATATTGTTAAATAATATATTGGACTTTAATCATTCTAATATTGAGGCTGCTTATCATGAAGCATTGACCAAAAATGAAGTGGCAAGTAAAGATTTTTTACAAATGTTTAGGGTGTGCTTAAGTGGCGTGGCTGGCGGTCCGCCAATGTTTGAGATGGCTGCTTTGTTTGGCAAACAATCAACCATTAGCAGACTTGAAAGTGCATTGCAACGCATTAAATAATTAATAAACTAAAACATGAAAAAAATCAATTTTAAATTCTTTTACTTTTTTACTTTGTTATTGATAATTATTTCTTGCGGGAGCAATAATTATTTTGACAGGTGGCCAGGACAAAGACTAAGCTCTTTTCCTGCCGAAATGCAAGAAAATTACAAATTGAATATTGGTTTTTTTTCAGGAATGTTTGTTAAAAACAAAGACAGCATTTTACTTTTAACAATTGATGAAAACAGCATTCATGAAATTGATAAAAATAATAGCACAGAAAATACTTTAAGCGATAGTTTAATACTTTCTAAATTAGGAAATTATTATGTGCTAAGTTCGTTAAATGCCAATGATAAAGGATTTTGGACTATCGGTTATTTTAAAATTGTAAAAAATGGCTTAACTTACGTTCCGTATATGGGCGTAAATAAAGTGAGTGACGATAATTTGGCTAAATATTTACCATTTGTAGCTAGCTACAATACTGGCAAAACAACTATTAATTCTTTGCCGTTAAAAGATAGAGAAGCATTTTATGTTCATCATACCGATACGATTAATTATTATGAAATGGATGATACTAAATTTTTATCATTTATGGAAAATGAAAAGCCTCAAATACTAATAAAGTTTAATAAAATTTACCCTAAAAAAAGAAATAAATAATGCAACGTCCTGTTAGAGTTTTAGTAGCAAAAGTAGGCTTAGATGGCCACGATAGAGGTGCAAAAGTAATAGCTACAGCACTGCGCGATGCAGGAATGGAAGTTATTTATACTGGTTTACGCCAAACTCCCGAAATGGTAGTTCAAGCTGCTTTGCAAGAAGATGTGGATGCAATTGGAGTAAGTATTCTTTCGGGCGCACACAACACAGTTTTTCCAAAATTATTAAACTTAATGAAACAAGAAGGAATGAATGATGTGCTGTTAACTGGAGGTGGAATTATTCCTAATGAAGACATTGAAGAGCTAACAAAAATTGGCGTTGGCAAGCTTTTTACTCCAGGCACTAACACTCAAGATATAGCAGATTATATTAAGGAATGGGTTCAAAAAAACAGAAGTTTTTAAAATAAATTTCAATAAAAAAATAGGCAAAACATCATAAAAAACCAAATTCAAATTCAAATTATGCAAATTCAAAAACCTTATTTAGTTGGTATTACTGGTGGAAGTGCAATGGGGAAAACACATTTTTTGAATTCTCTAAAAAAGCTTTTTTCTACTGATGAACTTTGTGTAATTAGCCAAGACAATTATTACAAACTTTCTTACGAACACCAATTAGATATAGAAGGGAATATTAATTTTGACTTGCCAGAGTGCATTGATTTAGATGCTTTTGCCGCTGATTTAGAAAAGCTTCATAACAACGAAACCATTTACCGAAACGAATATTTGTTTCAACACGAAAACCAAGTTGGACCACTTTTAACGTTTAAATCTGCTCCAATAATTGTTTGTGAAGGCTTATTTATTTTTTATTCTGAGGCAATTCGCAAGCAATTTGACTTAAAAATATTCATTCAAGCCGATGAATCAATTGCGCTAAATAGGCGTTTAAAACGTGATTCTACAGAGCGTAATATTCCCGATTCTTATATTCGTTATCAATGGAAAAACCATGTTATGCCAGCTTACGAAAAATTCCTTTTACCATTTTTATCTCAAGCAGATATTATAGTCAATAACAATAACCATTTTGATAATAGTTTAGTGGTTTTAGATGATCATTTTAGGTATCAAATTGAGAAAAATAAGAGAAGTGCTCAGTTTTAAATAAAACCTATAAATTGCTTTATGATTTCTCCAAAATTTAAAAAAATATTCCTTTTAGCATTTTCAATAATTGCACCTTATTTTATTTTACAAGCTCAAACTAAAACTGAACGTTTTTTCAAAGATAAATATTTGAATAAAGAAGTTGCTGAAAACAAAGCAAATTACAAGCAAATTATTTACAAGAATTTAGACGAAACAATAACTATTGAAGTTATAGAAATAGATAACGATAAAACTATTAAGAGTTCAACTTTTAAAGGCATTGAACCTTTCGGTATTTGGATTTCGGAATACGAAAAAACCAATTTTGATTACAACTTCAATATTAACTACTCAGACGCTTTATGTAACGACTGTTATAAAGACAGTTTGGTTAAAGATTTTTTTGAAAATAACGATACTATCAATTATAAAGCACCAGTACTTTCCTCTGGAGAAAAAAATATTTATGAGTTTTTAGCTGAAAAAATTAACTATCCAGCTTATGCAAAAGAAAATAATATTCAAGGTCAATTATATTTATCTTTTATAATGGATGAAAGTGCAAATATTTCGGATATTAGAATAAATAAAGGTGTGCATATAATTCTAGATAAAGAAACAGTTAGGGTATTAAGGTCAATGAAGTTTTCTAATCCATGTTTGCTTAATAACAAACCAATAAAAATGCAATTTAAATTGCCTTTTATTTACCGATTAGACAATTAATTAGTCAAATATTTCATTTGGCCCGGGTACTTTAAATACTAAAAAATTAGTACCAATAAAGTTAAGCATTACATTTAATAAAATAGAAATTACATTGGATACCAAAGGTCCGTTATTATTAGTCCAAGCTGCACTTTGTAACCATCCTAACGAATCTAAAACACTGGAAATGTATACGTTTGGAAACAAATAATGATCGCACAACACATTAAATCCTAAGTAGATAAAAAAAGTAACAGCATATACCGCAATATACTTTATTAGGTATTTTTCACCGTCATCAGTTTGATCTACATAAGTCCAGAATTTATTTAAGGTAAATCCAACAAAGAAACCCATAATCCAACCTGCTGCTTTTGTTAGCAAATTAAGTGCAGGAAATTGCAATGAAAGTAGCCAAAAAGCCAATAAACTTACCACGGTACTTGAAGTTCCTACAATGCCAAATTTTACAAATTTTTTTGCTGTTGGGTACTGGGCAAACCACTTGCGCAAATGTCTTATAGCTGTTATTATCATTTTTTTATTTGGCAAATATATTTTTATTCAATACAAAAACCGATTTTCGCCTTTATGAAAAGTGTTTTTTATTTACTGATTTTTGTTTTTGGTAACATTGTTACCATAGCTCAGCCCAATGGATACGAGCATAAAGGCGATACCACTACCTTTATTTTTAATGAAAAAGATTATAACATTTCTATTAAAAATAAAGTAATAATTACTGGTTCATTCCGTAATTGGAGTCAAGACATGGACGATAAAAAGTGGTTTTTAACGAATCAAGGTGATCATATTTGGACAATAAAAATTTATAATCCTAATTTAGAAATTATAAAGCCCAGTTCGGCTTTTAAGTTCAGAATTGATGAAGGAAAATGGCTTGACCCTGCTGCTGGAGCAACCAATACGGATGGCGGAAACCTTATTTTTATGAAAGGGAAAGAGCCATTTGGAATGAAAGCAACTTTAATAGATAACAATAATATAGAAGTAACATTAAGTGGTTTGCCCAATAAGGAAAGTTTTTCTGAATCCGATTTTATTTTAACCAATGCCAATAATGAAAAGTTTGAAATTGAAGGAACATCTTTTAACATAAAAGACAATGATTTTGACACCAATAATTACACCATAAAATTGAAAGAAGATGGTATCATTAAAGTTATTTATTCTACCAAAACTGCCATTGATAAACGAAGAGTTTATTATATTGAAATACCAAAATTTAAACTCAAAACCTTATGCACTTATGATGGTTGGTTTAAAAATTTAAAAAGTGATAAAGAACTTGGAGCCAATATTTCGTCCGATTACAAGCAGACAGCTTTTAGAGTTTTTGCCCCAAGAGCTACTATGGTAAAATTGTATTTATACAAACCAATTGATGAAAGCGATAAAGATATTTTTTACTCAAAAATTCCTTATAGCACTATTGAAATGCAAGTAGATGAGCAAGGTGTTTGGGAAACAATGATTAATGAAAACTTAGAAGGCGTTTGGTATGATTATACTGTGCATGGTTTTAAAGATCCAGGAAATCTGTTTTACGGAACAAATCCTGTACATGTAAGCGATCCTTATGCAAGGGTAACAGACGATGGTTTTGGAGCTTGTATGGTAACACCAAAAACAGTTCCAGCTTCAGCATTGGCAAATGGTCGTCCACGATTAGAACAAGTAATGGCTTACGAAGTTCATGTTCAGGATTTTACTGATTTACTTCCAATATCAAATGACTTAAAAAGAACAATTGCAGGTATGGGAATTTCGGGTTTAACTAATTCAAAAGGTAATGCAATAGGGTTTGACCATTTGGTTAATTTAGGAATAAATACTGTGCATTTAATGCCAGTTCAAGAAATGCTCAATTGGCCAAAAGATGAATGGAAAAAAGCTTTTAGTAAAGATAAATATATGATAGAGCAAGGTATAGCTAACGAAACTTACGATTGGGGTTACCGCACTTCTCATAGCTTTGCCATTGAAAGCAGATACCGACAAAAAGGTACCATGCCGGGCGATGAACGCAAACAATTTAGAGATGTAGTTCAAAAATTTCATGACAAAAATATTGCTGTAATCGTTGATTTTGTATTTAACCATACAGCCGATAACATGGATGCAAGAAATTATTTATTTCATTTCAATGCTTTTGATAAACAATATTATTACCGAACCAAAAACTTGGAACATATTGGAGAATATGGTAACGAAACCAAAAGTGAAAATCGTTACATGACACAACGTTGGATCATTGATCAATGCAAACATTTTATTGAAGAATTTGGCGTGGATGGCTTTAGAATTGATTTAGCTGGACAAACAGACAAGGAAACATTATTGGCAATTAAAGCTGCTTTACCAGCCGATATCATTATATACGGAGAACCTTGGATTGACAGCAACGATCCAGATTACAACAAAAATCCAAAATGGCATTGGTACAAAGATTCTGCTCCTATTTGTTACTTTAACGATGACACTAGAAATGCTTATAAAGGTCCAGTTTTTGAATTATCTGACAAGAAAAAACACAGAGGTTGGGCAGGTGGAAATTTTGAAGAAAGAGAAAATGTGCTTAAAGGATTGAGTTGTACTTTTCCTCCACAAAAAAATATAAATAGCGCCATTAATTACTTAGATATTCATGATAATTTTGCTTTAGCTGATCAGTTTGGAACCACTAATTTTGATGGTCGTTTTGGGGTAGATGAATACAATTATAAAATAGCTGCAACACTATTATTTACAACTCCAGGACCAATAGTAATGCATGGTGGAAGCGAGTTTATGCGCAGCAAAGGGCTTGCACCTTTAAAAGAAATTGTAAAAGAAATTCCCAGTGGTAAATTGTTTTTTCATGGTAAACGCGACACTTATAATATGAGAGCTGCCAACCAATTTGTTTGGGAAAATATTGGAAAAAATGCAGAAGAAAATAACACAAAATCAAAAGTAATTCCATATCAAAATAGTAATTTTAAAAATATGCTTGCTTATTGGCAAGGTTTAATCCTATTAAGAACGCAAATATTGCAACCATTAATTGATGCATTACCTACAAAAAATACTAATAATTTAGATAATTTAAGCAAACGATTTATTGTGCCAAGTGCTAATACCAGTGAATTTATACAATTTATTTTACCTGAAAATAAAGCCATGCTTGGTTACATGATTGGAAATAAAATATTGGTTTTAATCAATAACGATAACAAACCAAATAGTTTTGATACGCGTAAAATGAACTTAAAAGGACGATGGAAATTGATAGCAAATAGCAATGAAATTAACTTAGATGGAATTAGCCAAAAAACGCTAATTGGTAATCCTATTAGGGCTAATGGGATTTGTATTTGGCTAAACGAATAAAAAAATGAGATCTAAAATTACTGTTATTACCTGTTTAATCTTACTGTGCTTTACTCTAAATGCGCAAGTAATTGACGATTTTTCTGATGGAAATTTTTCATCAAATCCCACTTGGGAAAGTGATGACAGCCTTTGGCAGGTAAATACAAGTTTTCAATTGCAAAGCAAAGGAACAATTGGAAGTTCAAAAGACATAAGTTTGAGTACGCAAGCAAATTTTATAAATAATACAGAATGGCGTTTTTTTGTACGATTTAATTTCAGTCCAAGTACACAAAATTTTTGCAGATTTTATTTAGCATCGGACCAAATAAACCTAAAAGGAAATTTAAACGGTTACTATATTCAATTTGGTGGAAGCACTGGAAACACTGATTCCATAAGTCTTTACAAACAAGAAGGCGCAAAACGAACTCGCATTATTGCTGGAAGACCAGCAACTGTTTATAAAACAAATAATTTACTAGATATTAAAGTAAATAGGGACAATTTAGGCAATTGGATTTTATACAGTGATACCACTGCAAATGGAAATTTTGTGTTAGAGGGAAATGCTTTTGATTCTGCTTTTAGTTCCACTTCTTTTGCAGGAATATTTGCACGATTTACAGCTGGAAATGTATCAAACTTTTATATAGATAATATATACATAGGCGAACCTATCAATGATTTAAATCCACCAAAAATTCAAAATTATTCATTCATCAATGACAGTGTGATTCAAATAAATTTCAATGAAAGATTAGACATCAATACTGCCAACAATATAAGTAATTTTGAATTAAATTATTCCTTCCCAAGCATTATAAATACTGAGCTTACCAATGATGGCAAAAGTATTTTAGTTAATTTTAAAAATTCATTTATTTCCACAAATAATTATATTTTAACTATAAAAAATATAAGCGATTTGGCCAATAATATAATGCCTGATACCAATATCTCTTTTTGGTTTTACAAACCAAGTATTGACGATATTGTAATCAATGAAATAATGCCCGATCCAACTCCTAGTAATGGATTACCAGATTCTGAATTCATTGAACTTTATAACCGAACAAACTACCCAATAGACATCAGTAATTGGAAAATATTTGATTTAACAGGTTTTGCAAGCATTCCCAATTATATCATTCAACCCAAAGAGTACTTAATTATTAGCAATCCTACCAATGAAAGTTTATTTAAAAGTTATGGTAAAACATTAGCCGTTCCCTTTTTAGTTGGTTTAAATAATGATGGCGATTTGGTTCAATTAGTAAACACGAAGGGAGAAATTATGAATCAAATTAGGTACGATTTATCATGGTATCAATCTGCTGTGAAGGCCAATGGAGGCTATAGTTTAGAACTCATAAATCCTTATGTATTATGCAAAGGAATTGATAACTGGATAGGTGCTGGAAGCAGCGTTGGTGGTACACCAGGAAATGCAAATTTTTCAAACAACATGAATCCTGATATTACAAAGCCATTAGTGAAGAATTGGTTTTATAAAGATGATAGAAATATTGTAATTATATTCAATGAAAAAATGGATTTGAATTCAATTCAAAACATAAAATTAAGTATCATTGGAAATACAATTTTATCAAAAACTGTTTCTGGTTTTAGGAATGATTCATTGTTTATTTTGCTAAATAATTCATTAATTGACAGACAAAATTACACGCTTCAAATTGATGCTGCTTTTGATTGTTCCATGAATAAAATAGCAGATAATTCAAGTGTAAATTTTACTTATATTCCTATTCAAGCTGCGCTACAAAATGATATCATTATCACTGAAGTGTCTCCTAATCCAAAACCAAATATGGCATTGCCCGATGCCGAATACATGGAAGTTTATAACCGTTCTAAAAATATTATCTCCTTAAATAATTTCAAAATTAAAAAAGGATCAACCATTACTACCATTGGAAATATTCAATTGTATCCTGATAGTTTTTTAGTAATTTGTGATGACAGTAAATTAGCCTTATTTTCAGGTTTTAACAATATAATATCAGTTACTAATTTTCCAACTTTAAGTTTAGATGATGAAATTGTTTTACTCAACCAAAACAACCATGTCATTTATCAAATAGCATACAAACAAACTTGGTATCATAACAATGTGAAAGCCGATGGTGGTTGGAGTTTAGAAATGATTGACATTAAAAACCCTTGTGGAACTGCGAGTAATTGGGAAGCAAGTAAAAGTACAAATGGGGGAACTATTGGAAAACAAAATTCTGTAAAAGGAACGAACGAAGATCTTGCTTTACCGATGCTTGATAGAATTTATCCTGTTAATAATAATACTGTTGAAATATATTTCAATGAAACATTAGATAGTTTGAGCGCGTGTAAAATCAATAATTTCACATTCAATCCTAGTTTAAGTGGTTCATTTGTATTTGATTTTAAGGATGATTTTTTGACTACACTGCGTTTGAAATTAAATGATAGTTTGAAACAAAATCAAGTTTATACTTTAAAAATAAATACGGTAAAAGATTGTGCGGGGAATATAATTAATGCGGAGAATAACTTTGAATTTGGTTTAACAAAACCCGCTGATACCAACGATATTGCTATCAATGAAATACTTTTCAATCCAAGAACTGATGGCGTTGATTTTGTAGAAATTTACAACAAAACCAATCAATTTATTGACATAAAAAATTTATGGATAGGCAATAGAAATGTTGGAAATTTAATCGATAATTTTTATCCAATGGCCGATTCAGGATACATGCTTTTACCAAAAAATTATTATGTGCTAACTACCAATCCAGAAATCATCAAACAACAATATTTTGTTCAAAATAACAATAATTTTATACCTGTAAAAACTTTACCAAGCATGAACGATGATGAAGGAACATTGGTGTTATTTTCTAAACCTGAAACCATTTTTGATGAACTAAAATATGACGATAAAATGCACTTTACTTTAATTGATAACAAAGAAGGTGTAAGCTTGGAACGCATTGATTTTAATAGAAAAACAAACGATAGAAGTAATTGGACATCGGCAGCAAGTACCAGTAATTTTGCTACGCCAACTTATAAAAATTCGCAGTATTTGAAATCCAATAACAATGCTGAATTTTTAAGCATTGAACCTGAAGTTTTTACTCCAAATAACGATGGTGTAAACGATTTAGTAAACTTTACTTATCAATTCAATAAAAATAATTATACTGCTAATTTGAATATTTATAACAGCAATGGAAATTTAGTAAAAATGCTTTTAAATAATGCGCCATTGGGAACGGAGGGAATAGTAAGTTGGAACGGATTAAGTGATAAAAACCAATCCTTACCCGTTGGAATTTATGTGGTAAATTTTGAATATTTCAATACGGATGGAACCACCGATTCATTGAAAAAAACATTGGTAATTGGTAAAAGTTTTTAAATGGCAAATAACTATTTTCAGTTCAAACAATTTTTAATAAATCAGGATAAATGTGCCATGAAAGTGGGCACCGACAGTGTTTTGTTGGGTTGTTTAGTCACTATCAATGATGCTGTAAATTGTTTGGACATTGGCACAGGAACAGGCATTTTATCACTAATGCTGGCGCAACGAAACAATGCACTTCAAATAGATGCCATTGAAATAGATGAACAAGCTTTTTTACAAGCAAATCATAATTTTTCATCCTCTAGGTTTAGCAATCAAATTCAAGGGCATTGCTGTGCTTTGCAAAGTTTCGCTCCAAATAATAAGTATGATTTAATCATTAGCAATCCCCCCTATTTTGTAGGTAAAAACAATTTTTCGATAGCCAATATACAACGCGCAAAAGCTAGGCACGACAATGATTTGTCGTTTGAGGATTTAATTCATTCAGTAATAAAATTATTAAGGGAAACAGGGAAATTCATACTTATTTTACCCATTACGGAAGCAATCACTTTTAAAGAATTAGCCATTCAAAAAGGATTGTTTTTAAACAAAGAAACTTTTATAAAACCAAAGCCAAGTAAGGAACCTAATAGAATGATCATGGAGTTTTCGCTGCTACAAAAAGAGAAAATCACAGCAGAATTTGTTATTTACAATGATGATAATTCACAAACCGAATCTTATAAAAATATAACAAGTGAGTTTTATTTATAAACCCCGTCAGACGCTTAATTAGCCTATGCGCTGCCAAGGCGTCAGACGGGTAAAATTAAACAAGCAAGACTTTGTATAGTCCTGAAATAGGTTGACTCTAAAAATGTTAATAAGTCAACTAAAATCAGGACAAAATGGAAAGAAAAAAACCAACCTATTACAGTGAAGAATTTAAAATGACTGTAGTAAACGATGTAT
>CAIUQQ010000053.1 GCA_903901345.1 uncultured Bacteroidota bacterium
AATAATATTTTATCAATTGATTTTCAGTTTCATGTATTTATCTAATAAAAACAACCAACCCAATTATAAATTTAACGTATAACTATGCAATACAATAAGAGTTTTGTAAAATAAATGAAATCTAACAAGTAAAATTCAATAAATATTTTGAATTTTGCTTTAAAAATTTAAATTTGAAAATCTAAATAGCAATAAAATAAATAAACAATAAATATGAAATCAATCTTACAATTTAAAAAGCTTGTACTATTTTTGGTATTAGCTACATTAACAAGTATGAGTGCTAAAGCTCAGTATTGTGCTTCTGCAGCTACTACCACAGCCGATGAGGAAATTTACAGCGTAACAATGAATGGCATTACCAATGCATACAACTGTTCTACTACTGCCCCAGGAACTGGCTCTTCATTAAGTCAGTATTCTAACTTTACTTCTTTAGGTAACATGTGGACTTTTGCACCAGGTGCAACGGTTAATTTTACAATTCAAGAAGACGAATGTGATGGTTCTCCATATTATGCTTGTGGAATCGCTATTTGGATTGATTTTAATAAAAATAATTCATTTGCGGATGCAGGTGAAAAAGTTTTTGTTGAAACTGCTACCGCAACGGGTCCAAGAACATTAACTAATACATTTGTAATTCCAAGTGGTGTATTAACTGGCCAAACTACCATGCGTATTATTTGTGCTGAGGGATATTCAGGAACTACTTTAACAGAATGTTTGAGTTACGGTTTTGGTGAAACGGAAGATTATTTTATAAATATTGGTACATCAGGCCCACCACAACCACCTATTGCTAATTTCTACACGCAAGATACCGTTTGGATAAACAGTCCTTATACATTGATCAATACTTCAAGTTTTCAAAGCCGTGTGTTTTGGGATATACCAGGAGAAAGTCCCTTACAACCGGGATATTACCGTCAAGCTGGATATATTGACACAGCAAAATATTATAATAACTTAACTTATACTTTTACCACAAGAGGTTTAAAATTAGTAAAATTATTAGCGGTAAATGATGCAAAAAGAGATTCATTGCGAGATTCAATTTACAAATATATTTATGTAGATACTCCAACCCAAGCGCCTAGAGCTGAGTTTATTACATTTAAACGAATAATGGGTATAACCGAAGAAGCACAATTTATTGATTTGTCAACCAACGGGCCAACTCAGTGGGATTGGACAATAGATCCACCTTGTATCAGTTGTATCACTGATCCGAGTAATGGAATAGCCAATTATTTTATAACAGGAACTGGCCAACCAGGACAAAACGTAGCAAGTCCACGATTAGCCGCTTTTGACCCCGGGGAATTTAAAGTGTGTTTGCGTGTATGGAATTTGCGAGGAATGGATTCCATTTGTAAAAACCAATATATAAAAGTAGTAGAAGGAAATTATATGTGCTCTGGTTCGGGCGGATTTAGTAGCCAAAAATTAGAAGGATTTTTATACGGAATTAGTGGTCCTTACCAAACTTATGCACGTAGTAGCTGGCCTTCAAATTGCCCAGGATTTACCATTAATCCATGTGCAGATTCTATAACATTATTTGTAGAAAGAATAAAAATGTGGCCAACAGATAGTATTGAAATATTCAATGGCCCAACTACATCATCACCAAGAATTGCAGCAATTGGAGCAGGTTCAGCAGGTCAAATTCCTTTAACAACAGCACAGTCTATTATTAAAGGTGGAAGTTCAATGAGCTTTAGGTACAAACCAGGAACGGGTGCTTTACCTTCATCATACGATTCAGCATCATTTATTATTAGATGGTTTGCTAAACCAGCAAGTTATTCAAAACCAATTTCAAGAATAGATATTCCTGATACAATATATTCAAATCAATTGGTTTCATATAATAATAAATCAACAGGAATTTTGATGAAATATAGCTGGGATACTGATGGAAATAGTTTATTTGATTCAACTACATCAAATCCAACACGTACTTTCTTAATTACAGTTCCAACTTTAAAAAACATATGTTTGGTAACTTATAACTGCGTAGGTTCAGATACATCATGTAAACAAGTAGCATTTTTACCTGTAAATCGTCCACCAATAGCACGTTTTACAGCAGATAAATTTTTAGGATTTAACACTGATACGTTTAACATGATTGATCAATCGGCTAATGGAGTTGCATCTTGGAGATGGACATTTATACCAGCTGCTGTTCAGTATTTAAATGGAACATCACAAAGCAGTCAAAATCCAAAAGTACGTTTAACAAGTCCAGTTACTTATACAATTCGTTTAACAGCTACCAATGCATTTGGTGTAGATTCAATAACTAAAGTTTCTTATATAAATGTAAGTGCTTATCAAACTCCAGGAACAGGAACTACATTTTCAACAATTGCTGATGTAACAATGGGATTAAGAAGAATAAGAATGGCTGGAATAGATAGTACATTTACGAATCCAACTGCACCTTCATATCAATACATTAATAATAATACGCAAGTTGGAACCATGTACCGTGGAGGAAAATATGCAGTAATATTAGAAAGACCTAAAGATGGTTCTCCATTAGATTACAAAGTATGGGTAGATAGAAACTACAATGCAAACTTTGAAACGAGTGAATTAATTTTAAACAAAATCAACAACGGAAACATGCAATTAGTTGATACAATTACTATTTCTTTAACTCAAGCATACGGAAATACAAGAATGCGAGTTGGATTAGATTTAGCAAATTCTACACAATTCAATTCAGTATATTCAGTAATTGGAATGTTCAAAGATTTCAATGTATCTATAAATAAAGATAATGTAAAACCTACTATTCAATTAAATGGAACAACAATTTTAAGAACTGAAATTAATAAATTGTTTAATGATCCAGGAGTTACTGCAATTGATAATATAGAAGGTGATATAAGTGCTAGAGTTCAAAAAATATCAACAGTTGATACTGCAAATATTGGTGTCTATAATGTAAAATATTTTGTAACTGATTATTCTGGAAATACTTCAGATACAGTTTATAGAACAGTAATAGTTGAATTAAATAGTACAGGACCTTCTATTACTTTAGTTGGTGGATCTACTTACAGAACAAATGTAAAAGAACATTTTACTGATCCTTGGGTAATTGCATTAGATAATAACGGAAATAATATAACTACAAATGTAATTAGAACTACCAATGTGAATACAGATATTGTTGGAACTTATTCGGCTAGATATTCAATTACAGATGCATTTAATTTCACTAAAATAGTTGATAGAACAATTATTGTTCAAGATACAACAAGACCAGTTTTAACTCCTAAAGCAAGTCCATACTTACACCAAGTGAATACAATATTTGATGCAACTCAAGTGATTACTTGGAGCGATAATTATAATACAAAAGCACAAATGACTCCTACTTTTGCTACTTCTGTAAATCCAAATAATATTGGGACTTACTTTGTAGTTTATAATTTAAAAGATGAATCAAATAATAGTGCTAATCAATTAACACTTCAAGTTAGAGTAACTGATTTAATTATTCCAACAATAAATGTTGCTAATAATCCATTATATGTTGAAGTAAATGAAACATTTAGTGAAAATGACGTAACTGTTAGTGATAACTATTGGCCAACTTCAGCTTTATATAGAAGCCAAACAGGAAATGTTAGAATAGATTCATTAGGAACCTATTATATTACTTATTCTGTAACTGATGGTTCTGGAAATGTAAATACATTTGTAAGAACAGTAATAGTTAGAGACACCAAAGCTCCAGTAATTACTTTATTAGGAGGTCAAACAATTAATTTGGTTCGTTGGACAACTTTTGTAGATCCAGGTGTTCAAATTTTTGATAACTATAATTCTGATGCTCAGATTCGCAAAAACTTAACGGTAACAAGTAATTTACCACGTAATTCTAATAGTGAATTTTTTGGAAATGAAGAAGGATTATTTACTGTTCAATACAGAGTGAGAGATATTTCAAATAATATTTCTGCTGTTGTAACTAGAACCGTTAACGTAATTGCAAATGCAACTTCAATTGAAGACGCCATTAATGCAAATAATATATTATCAATTTATCCAAATCCTAATAATGGAATGGTTAAAATGAAAATGTATGAAACTACTTTAAATGATGTAACAGTTAAAATTTATAATGCAATTGGTGGATTAGCAAAAACTATTACCATTAAGAATAATGATTTAACTGAAAAACAAATAGATTTATCATCTTTTGCTAGTGGTGTATATTTAATTCAAATAGAAGCTGCAGACAAAGTTTATACACACAAAATAAATGTAATTAAATAAGCTAATTATTTATAAAAAATTAAAAAAGATGCTTTCTTCATTGAAAGCATCTTTTTTTTTGTTACATTTGATTTAATGAAAGCAGTAATTGACTTAGGATCGAATACATTTAATTTATTAATAGCTAATGTAAAAAACAATCAGTTAAATGTTGCTGTTAATTTAGAATTTCCTGTAAAAATAGGTAAAGGAGGTTTGGTAAATAATATCATTACTGAATCGGCCATGCAACGAGCATTGACTGCACTTTCTCAGTTTAAAAATTATATTGATAAATTTGAAATAGTTGAAATTAAAGCATTGGCAACTTCTGCCATTAGAAATGCTTCCAATGGCAATGAATTAATTAAGAAAGTAAAAGAATTTTTTGATATTGATATTGCAATTATAAATGGAATTGTTGAGGCTGAATATATTTATTTAGGTGCATATAATTCGTTCAAATTGCCTAAAGATGAGGTTTTAGTGATGGATATTGGTGGTGGTAGCGTAGAATTTATTATTGGGAGAAATGAAAATATTTTATGGAAACAAAGTTTTGATATTGGTGCAGTTAGACTTTTTGAAATGTTTAAACCTGAAAGTCCTTTATTAGAATCGGATATTATAAAAATAAAAAATTACATTTTAAATGAGATAAAACCACTAAAAATTGCTCTTTCTAGTTTTCCCTTAAGAACTTTAATTGGAACAGCCGGAACTTTTGAAACTTTGGTTGATATTGTTATAAAAGACTTGAAAGTTATTCCAATTTCTTTGAGTAAAAATGCTTTTGAAATTTCAATGAATGAATTTGAAGCTTTTAAAGAAATAATGATTACATCAAATTCAGAGCAACGATTGAAATTAAAAGGAATGCTTGATTTTAGAGCTGAATACATTCCTATTGCAGCAATTTTAATTGAAATAATTATTGAAATGGCAGAAATAAAAAAATTGGTTTGTTCTAATTATTCAATGAAAGAAGGTGCGCTTTTTAGCATGTAATATTTACTAAAACTTTTTTAAAGAATCATAAACTTTATTTATTGGTAAACCCATTACGTTATAAAAGCATCCATTTATATTTTCAACAGCTGTATATCCAAACCAATCTTGAATTCCATAGCTTCCAGCTTTATCTAATGGTTTGTATTCATGAATATAATGCCAAATTTCTTCAACGGTTAAATTTTTTATTGTAACTTCAGTTCTATCGTAAAATGAAATACTTTTGTTATTTGATTTTAAACAAACACCAGTAAATACTTCATGCGTAGTTCCACATATTTCAGATAGCATTTCAAATGCTTCTTGTTCGTTTTCTGGTTTATTTAATACATGATTATTTACCCAAACAATGGTATCTGCAGTGAGTAACACTTCATTATCAATTAGTGATTTTGGGTAAAATTCTGATTTTTTTGAAGCTAAAAACAAAGGGATTTCATGTTTTGTAAGTAATTCGTCATATGATTCATCCACGTCAAATAATACTACTTCATATGGAAATTCAAGTCCTTTAATTAACTCTTGTCTCCTTGGCGATTTGGATGCAAGTATTATTTTTATATTTTCAAATAACATTTTTATAACGATAAATTAAATTTATGGGCCAACTCTTGTAAGTCTAAAATCACTTTTTCATTCAAAGGAATTCCATTTTTTATTCTTTCCTTTTCTAAAAAATATTCTGGTTCTCCAGGAATGATTACAGTTTGATTTTCATCAATTCTTGCAGCATTTTTAAATGAATCAATCCAATTATCCATATTGTTTTTAAATTCATCAGCAGGTCTAAATGCATCTATTCGCATGGCTCCTAAAAAATGTCCAATTCCATTTCCAGGTAAATTGGGCAAAGGATTTAAAAATGAAACAAATGGAGGAACCCAAGGTCCATAATTTGCACCACTTAATACACCACAAAGAATATCAACTATGCTTGCTAATCCATAACCTTTATGTCCGCCAAGTGGCAATAATGAACCTCCATTTGAAAGTTCATTGGCATTCATTGATTCATTTCCTTCTTTGGTTTGAACCCAATTATTAGGAATTAATTTTCCTGTTCTTTGTGCTATTTCTAGTTTTCCATTTGCAGCAGCACTTGTGGCCATATCTATTACTATAGGCAAATGTTTGGAAGTGGGAAAAGCATAACAAATTGGGTTAGTTCCTAGCATTCGTTGTTTACTAAAAGTTGGCGCTACTAAAGGACTAGCATTGGTCATAGCTATTCCTATCATGTTATGAGGCAGCGCTTTCATTGCATGATATGCAGCTATTCCAAAATGATTACTGTTTTGAATTGCAACCCATCCTGTTCCTACTTGTTTTGCCTTTTCTATAGCTATTTCCATCGCTTTTGGCGCTACAACCAAACCTAATCCTTCATCTGCATCAACAGTTGCTGTACTTGGCGTTTCGTGAATAATTTTATGATTGGCATTCATATTAGCACGTTTGGATTCAAAAAGCCTCACATATCCAGTTAACCTTGCCACGCCATGTGAATCAATTCCACGTAAATCTGCTGCAATCAAAACAGCTGCGGCTTGCAAAGCATCATCTGAATTCATTCCGCATTTTTTAAATACTTGTTGGGTAAATAAAGAAAGTTGTTGGGAAGAATAGTTCATTGTGGAAATTAAAAGATTGAAAGATTACAAAATTAGAAGATTAGAATCCCGATTCATCGGGAGAAAGATTGCCTATTATATGTTGTTCATCAACTACCGACTATCGTCTATCGACTATCAACTACCGACTATCGTCTATCGTCTATCGACTATTTTCTATTTCCCATAACTCTTAACAAGTAAAGGAATAAATTTACAAAGTCTAAGTACAGCGTAAGTGCGCCCATAATTGAAGCTTTTTTTGCATTTTCGCCATCAACTTGAGTAGCCATTAATTTTATTTTTTGCGTGTCGTAGGCAGTTAAACCTATAAATACCATTACACCAATATATGAAATAATATAGTTTAACATTTCACTTTTTAAGAAGAAATTTACTAAAGTAGCTATAATAACACCAACCAAACCCATGATCATAATACTGCCAAATCCACTTAAATCTTTTTTAGTATAAAAACCTGCAATACTCATTACTGCAAAAGTTCCAGCAGTAATAAAAAAGGTAGAAGCAATAGAACTTGATGTGTAAACTGTAAAAAATACTGAAAGTGTTAAACCACTTAAGCATGAATATAAAATAAACATGGCAACGGCAGTTGAATAACTTAATTTAGCCACACGAGCACTTAAATACCAAACTACGCCAAGTTCAGCTATAATTAAACCATAAAAAGGGTATTTAGAAAAAAAAACACTCTTCAAAGCCTCAGAAGAAGCCACATACATGGCTATAAAACCAGTAATGGCTAAGGCAAAAGTCATCCATGAATATACTTTACTCATAAATGTAGCGGTAATACTTTTTTCGTCTGATAATGAATAATTATTGTTTTCCATTTTATTGTTTTTTATGCTTTGCAAATTAAATATTTTATTTAAAAATGAAAGTTTTGAAATAAAAATTTGTTACTTTTTAGGTTTTTTTTATTCCGCAATCCGCATTCCGCATTTATTGATTAGTTCATATTCATTTTAGGAAACCTAAAAATTTCACTGTCATGAATGAGCGTCCCATTTATTCTAAAAGTTATGAATTCATAAATGGGTAATTGTTCCATTAAACGTGCTGTTTCTGCTTTATTGTCAGTATTAAAAATTATCCAACCTTTGGTTCTACTTTCATTGATGGTATAACTTTGAATTTTACCTTGATAAATTAATAAGTTGATAAAAGCCCTGTGACTAGGGATTTTACGCATAAATTTTTCATCAATTTCTTCAGGCAATTTTATTTCAACTATAAATACCATAATTTATTACTTTTTATTTCAAATATAAGTAATCACATTTGTCAATTGCAATGCCAAACAAAATTAAACATACAAAACTAATAAAAGAGAAAGCAAAACAATTGGGTTTTAGCTTCTGTGGCATCAGTAAAGCTGAGTTTTTATTGAGCGAAGCGCCCAAATTAGAAAAATGGTTAAAGGAAAATAAGAATGGCAAAATGGCTTATATGGAAAATCATTTTGACAAAAGATTAGACCCAACACTTTTAGTTGAAGATTCAAAATCGGTGGTAAGTTTAATGTATAATTATTTTACACCTAAAAATCAATTGGATTCATTTGCACCTAAAATTTCAAAATATGCATATGGTGAGGATTACCATGATGTAGTAAAAGAAAAGTTAAAGGAATTATTATTATATATTCAACTAGAAATAGGTGAAGTAAGTGGAAGGTGTTTTGTAGATTCGGCACCAATTTTAGAACGTGCTTGGGCTGCCAAAAGTGGTTTGGGTTGGATTGGTAAAAATGGAAATTTAATCAATAAAGGAAATGGTTCTTTTTACTTTTTGGCAGAACTTATCATAGATTTAGACTTAAATTATGATGGTGTTGTAACCGATCATTGTGGCACATGCACAGCTTGTATTGATGCTTGTCCAACACAAGCAATAGTATCGCCAACAATAATAGATGGAAGTAAATGTATCAGTTATTTTACCATAGAATTAAAGGAAGCAATTCCAACTTCAATGAAAGGAAAATTTGATAATTGGGCTTTTGGATGCGATGTTTGCCAAGATGTTTGTCCATGGAATAAGTTTTCAAAACCACATCATGAACCAAAGTTTGAACCCAATGAACAGTTAATGAATATGAATAACCAAGATTGGCAAGAAATTACTGAACAAGTATTCAGCCAATTATTTAAAAAATCGGCTGTAAAAAGAACCAAATACAACGGTTTAAAAAGAAATATTGACTTTATAAGAAATACAGAAAACTAGAACATGATAAAAACATACAAATACTTCATTTATATAATTATAAGCAATTTTTTGTTATTGCATTTTGCAAATGCACAAGATACCATTCCAATAAATAGCAAGAAAAAAAAGCCTGTTAAAATTGAAGAGACAAGAAAATTATTGCTCCATAAAATGGATCCCGATAATTTTAATTTTGGCGTAGAAATAGGAGGCAACTTTAACTTAATTGGATCGCAGTTTGGAAATTATGTAGGAAAATCTCAGCCAAGAATCAGTTTGTTTTTCACAAAGCCGGTAAGTAAATATTATATAAATAGTTTTATCAGTTTATGGGATTTTGCTGTTGAACCAATTGCATTAAATTTAATTAGTTGCAGAGAAAATACTATTGACAATCAATATGGTGGTTATTATTATGATCCTTCATTTGCATTGCATTTAATTCCCGATAGAAGTAGTTCTGATTTAAGAATAATACTAGGAGTTAGACCTTCTTATTTGCTGTATAGCTATTCCGAAATTTTAGAAAATGGAGAATATCGTTTATCACAAAGTGGAGTGGCTAGTAATAAAAATAAAGCTGGTGATATTGATATTTCTGGCATGTTAGGTTTAAGTGTTAAGTTCAGTAAAATTGGTTATTTTGACTTAAAATATACACATAGTTTTACCAATCAAAATACTATGAGTTATGTGCAAGGAAGACCAAGTTTAATAGAATTTGGAATTCGTTTAAGTGCAGTGCAAATTGGTAAAGTTTTATTTGATATAGATGCTGAAACACAAAAACAAGTAATTCAATTTAGTAAAGGAACATTGTTAGTAATGCTTCCAACTCCAAATCAAAACGAAGTAAATTCATTACAAAGTGCAGGAAGAACTAATGATATTAGAGAGCTTTTTTACCAACAGGAATTAACGAATAAAATGGTGGTTGAGAAATTTACTAGAGATTATAAATTTAGTAAAGTTTTGTTTTTCTTAGATTCTTCTGCAATAAAAATTATCAATAAAAATTTCAATAATGTTTTTGTTGATGATAACATGAATACAATTTCAACTCCTGAAACATTTGATACTTCCAACTTTTTCATTGCATCGTTTTGTGAAGATGTTTCGGAATTTGCAAACAGATTTACCTATGGTTTACATGTATATGACTTAAAAATGCAAGCTTTACCTAGTCCATTTAATGGATTAAAAAATGATATGGGTTTATATCCTGGAGGTGATATAATTACTTATATGCGTAAGAAAAAAGTATTGTTTTCTATTGGTGAATACGAAAGAGTAATAAGGAAATTTAACGATAGGTTATTGAAAAAGAAAATGGAAGTTTTGGAAGATTAGTGGAGAGCATGTATGAATGATAAAGTATGAATGATAAAGTATGAATGATGAAAATGAGTTGAGAAATGAGAGGTGAGATTTGAGAAATGAGAGTTGAGTGATTTAATACATAAGATTTAGGGTATGAAAAATGAAAAAATTTTCAATCTTTTAATCTTTCAATCTTTCAATTTATTTCACCACAGCATCCATCCAAATAAATTCACCATTTTTGAAAAGGAAAATATCATCACCAATGGTAAATTCTAAACCGTTAACTAAGGTTTTCATATCTAAATCATCGTTGGTAGTATGAATACTTCCTTTTGTTTGATAAGCAATTTTTAAATATTCAGAATTAATACCTTTAGCAGTTCCGCAAATGATAACATGAATTGGTTTCTTAATTCTTTTCAATAATGCCATATCTCTTACCGGACTATCATCGGCTACTAAAACTATATCACTATAACCTTTTAAAGTTGTTACAGCCTTATAAACTGCTTCTAAGTCGTTTTCGGCATCGTCACCACCTTGGCGTTCACCACCTTTTTTACGTGTTTCATCTACATCTTTTTTAAATTTTTTAAAATCCTTTGCTTCAAAACAATAAACACCACCTGCAGCACCTACTTTTTTTAACTCATCGGCAAGTTCCCCACCATCATTAAATAAAGTGTAATACATAATTTTTTCACTTTCATAATTTTGCTTATACCAAATAAGCAATTGACCAATATATGGAAACATACTTCCGGTCATATCCACAACCATCGAAATTTTTCTCCATTGCGTGTTTCGCTTAAAAGTTTTAAAAATAGTAGAATCTTTTAGTTTGTATTCACCTGATAAAAACTTGTCGAACTTAATGGTAGTAATGGCTTCCTTAGTTGGAGCTTCATAAGTAACATAACCTTTCTTGTCAAAATGAGCATATGCGCCAACCAATTCTCCTTTAGCAAAATTACCTTCAGTTAGCATAAAACCAGCTTCATCGTAACAGCGTTCGTAACCATTTTTTACGCCATCTCTATATATTTCTTCACAATGGGTACTGCAATTTGGAAAAAAAGAAACGCTTGGTCCTTCCAAAATTCCATTTTTAAAAGTGTTACTTAATTCAATGCAATCTTGGGCATCAAAAAATTTAATTTCAATGCCTTGTTTTTCATTGTTTTCATAAAAAACTTCATACTTTAAATCATCGTTAGGCCAGTAATAACGCCAAAATCCTTGTTTTTTTCCTTCAATTGTTACATTTATTGTATCTAAATCGTGAAGTGTAAAAGATTGGCTAAAAACTGGACTTATAAGTACAGATAAAACTATATAAATTGATATTTTTCTTAAAATATTTTTCATTAAAAAAGTAAAATTTAGTTTTGATTTATCGAGGTATTTAGTTTAATTTCCTGATTAATTATTGTTGTAAAATCTTCATTTGGTTCAATCAAATAACCTTTAACACCAGCATCATTTGCACAAGTGATGTCTCGTTCTTTGTCGCCTATAAAAAAACTTTTATTTACATCCACATTGAATTTTGCAATGGCTTTTTCAACCATTAAACTACCCGGTTTTCTACAAATACAATTACTTGTTAAAGGATGATGTGGGCAATAGTAAATTTCAGTAAATTCAAAACCATGTTTTTTACATTCATTCTGTAAAAAATCATGCATTTTTTTTAATGTTTCTTGTGTGTAAAATTGCTTTGCAATACCTCCTTGATTGGTAATTACAAACAATAAATACCCTTCATTGTGTAATTTTTTTAAATTTTCGAAAATAAATGGTAACAATTTAAAATCATCAAATTGTTTTATATAGTCCCCAATTTCAAGGTTTAACACACCGTCACGGTCAAAAAAAGCTGCTTTGTTCAAAATTATTTGCAATAAAATTCGCTTCAATAATAATGTAAATTGCAAAATAAATTGTTTAAGATTATTATTGAAAACATTTATGAACGATAAAATAGTAATTATTCCAACCTATAACGAGCTAGAAAATGCTGAAAACATTATTAGAAAAGTAATGAGTTTGCAGCCCGAATTTGATTTATTAATAGTTGATGATAATTCGCCCGATGGAACTGCAAATGTTGTAATTAAACTTCAAAAAGAATTTAGTAGATTACATTTACTATCTCGAAAAGATAAAAATGGATTAGGCACTGCTTACATTGCTGGATTTAAATGGTGTTTGAGTCACCAATATGAATATATTTTTGAAATGGATGCTGATTTTAGCCATAATCCCGATGATTTAGTAAAACTTTATGATGCATGTAAAAATGGTGCAGATTTAGCAATTGGTTCTCGTTATATTACAGGTGTAAATGTGGTGAATTGGCCTATGAATAGGG
>CAIUQQ010000054.1 GCA_903901345.1 uncultured Bacteroidota bacterium
ACTTTCATTTTGTTTTGCGCCATATAATTTATTTGCCGCAAGTTCCAAAATTCAAAAATTAATTATAAATCCTAAAACATTCCTTATAAACAGAAATATTGTTAATAAGTATTGTTTCGTACAGCCGTGTTTGCAAAACCGTACCGGCTGAGTAAATAGCTAAAAAACTAAAACTGTTCCGTCTTTTGTAGTTTCTGCAAATCAAATCCTTTTGATTTTAGTCTTGACATAATTCCTTGATAAACAGCATCATCTATTTTTGAAGTTCTTGATAAAATCCACAAATATTTTTTGTTAGGATGACTTACCACAGCATAACTGTAATCATTGGCTAAATCAATAATCCAATATTTACCTTTAAAAGGCCAAAAGAATTGCACTTTCAATTTTGCATTCCCTGAATTTTCTTCCACAAATGCTTTTCCTTTAATATAGGATTGCTTCCCTAAAATACTGTCTTTATTGCAACGATTTTCTACAATTATATATCCTTTATTGCTAAGCGAATATTCGGCTGTAGTACAATGACAACCTTTTTGAAATATTTGTGGATAGGAAGCAATTTCAAACCACTTTCCTAAATATTTATTTAAGTCAACATTAGGAACTGTTTGTAGTTTTTGAGCGCTTAAATCTGCAGTGGTCATTATAAATATTATAATTAAAAAATGAATGTATAAGCTAAGTGTTTTTTTCATGGTAAATAGTTGTTAACCTTTGAATTGATATTAGTTTATGTATTTAAATATATCTTTATTTTCTAAAATTTCTTTTTCAGCTCCACTGATACCAACATTGAAAATTGCATTGGCCAATTCAGTAGATTTAATGCTTAAACTTTTTCCAAATATTTTAAGTAATGGATATATAAACCTAGAGATTTTATAACCAATGTTTGGTTCTTTTCGCGCAGTAACAGGATAAATATAAGCTGGTCTAAATGTATAAAATTTCAAATTTAATGCTGATATTTCATTTTCAGCCATTCCCTTGTACTTCGCAAATGAAGTATTGCTTTTTCCAGTTCTATCGGCACCCATTCCGCTTAATAAACATACTGTTGCATCATTACTTTCACGCTTAAGGGCATCGGCAAATGCAACTGCATAATTAACGGTAATTTTCTTAAACATTTCATCAGGAAACTGCCCGGTATAAGCTCCAACACAAAAATAAGCACATTGAATATCTTTGAATAAATTGGCATGCTCATCATAGTCCTCAAAGTTTTGAATAACAACTTCAATTAATTTTTCATGTTGGTGTCCAGTTGGCTTACGAACCAAACTTATAACTTTATTTATTTGAATATCATTTAAACATTGGTTTAAAACCAAATTCCCAATCATTCCGGTGCTTCCAGCAATTATTATATTCATACTATTATTTTTGAAAAATATTTATATTTAAATTTATAACATTTGCCAAATTTACAATACTCACAAGTTATTGGGTTAATTAATTTGTAATTATTTTTGACTTTGGTATTTTAAGAAAATATATAATTACAAATAAAGTTACAGTAGCAGTAGAAATAAATGCTGCATTTGCACCAAACTGAAACCAAATTAAACCTGTTATTGAACTTGCAAGCATGGTACAAATGCTTTGAAGTCCTGAAAATGTTCCAATTGCCGTTGCTGTATCTTTTTTATCTGTAATATTACTAATCCATGCTTTTGAAATCCCCTCCGTTGCGGAAGCATAAATACCATAAAGAAAAAACAGAACAAAAAAGAAATAAAGATTTTTGTTTACCGCCATTCCAAAATAAACCACTGCAAATAATACAAGTCCAAGAATTAAAACTCTTTTCAGCCCTATTTTGTCTGCCAACATGCCAATGGGGAATGCAAATAATGCATAAATAAGATTGTAAAATATGTAAATTCCAATAACCATTGTATCGTCAAGTCCTGATTGTTTTGCCTTTAATAAAAGAAAAACATCGGAACTGTTAAAAAGTGTAAATATTAAAAGTCCAACTACAACTTTTCGGTATTCAATGGGACTAATATTCCAATATTTTAGGAATGAAAACAATGGAGTTTTTAGTTTTATTTTATGCTCAACAATATTTTTTTCCTTTAAACAAAAGGAAGAAATAACTGCAAATAATCCAGGAATAAATGCAATAAAAAAAAGTGTTTTATAATCTTGCGGATAAAAATACAAATAAAGTAAGGCCATTAAAGGGCCAATAACTGCTCCAAAAGTGTCCATAGAACGATGAAAGCCAAAAATCTTTCCTTTTGTTTGTGGAGTTGCTTCATCAGAAAGAATGGCATCTCTGGCGCCAGTTCGAATACCTTTTCCAAAACGATCAATTGTTCGAGAAAAGAAAATCCAAATTGGAAAAGTAAATATTGCCATCATTGGCTTTGAAATAGTACTCAATGCATATCCAATTTGCACAAAAGGAACTCGCTTTCCCGAAGTATCGGAAAGTTTACCAAAATAACCTTTGCTTAATCCTGCAGTTGCTTCAGCTAATCCTTCAAGAATTCCAATAAGTAAAATTGAGAAACCAATAGAGTTTAAATAAATGGGCATAATAGGATAAAGCATTTCACTTGCAGCATCAGTAAAAAGACTCACTAATGATAAAATCCAAACTGTTCGAGTAATGTATTTCAATGATATTTTGTTTTGTTCTTATCGTTTATTTTATAAAAAAAACACAGTGCTTTCTGACCAATTCCGGTGTTCAATTTAAAACGAATCGTAATTATTTCCAAACAAACATTTTATCGCTAATACAAATAATTAAATGCTAGATTTAAAACATTAATGTAATGCTGTAATATTTACCTTTTCAATACCTTTTAAGTGCAGTTCTATGTGTTTTTCGTGTGCTTTATTGTGGTATTCACTTACAATTTCTAATATATCATAATCAATAAAATTACATTCGCTACCATCTATTGTTAGCACACTATATTCAGGAATTTCATCTAATGATTTGCGCAATTTTACTTTATTTAAAAAGGTAACATTACTATTAAGTTTTATATTATAATTTTCAATTTCAAGGTAAATTGACTTGGTTATTTTATATTCAGTTTTGAAATTATTTTGAACTATAAAATAAATTGAAATGAGAAGTCCAATAATAACTCCAATCAATAAATCGGTTGACAGAATTACAATTATGGTAATAAGAAACGGAATAAATTGTTTCCACCCTAAGCTCCACATGTTTTTAAAAAGTTTTGGTTTTGTAAGGTTAAAACCTGTTATAAGTAAAATTGCTGCTAGCGATGCATAAGGGATTTTATTAAGTAAAAAAGGAACTAATAATACCGCAAGTAAAAGAAAAATTCCATGGGTAAATGCAGCAAGTTTTGTTTGTCCGCCCGCATCTACATTAGCCGCACCTCTAACCACTACAGCTGTCATAGGAATGGCTCCTAATAGTCCGCAAGTCATATTTCCAATTCCTTGTGCAATAAGTTCACGATTAACAGGAGTAATGCGATTGCGTTTGTCTAATTTATCTACTGCTTCTATACAAAGTAGTGTTTCTAAAGTAGCAAGAAGGCCGATAATAAATCCATTTTTCCAAATTTCAACTGTTGAAAATAGTTTAGTAAAATCAGGGAAAGTTATACTTGCAAAAATATTGGAAGGAATATTTACTAATTGCGTTTGTTTAAGTGAAAAACTAGACGCTGCATTTGTAAAAACTATATTTGTAATAATACCTATTATAACAACTATAAGTGGTGCAGGAATTGTTTTAAACTTTTTCGCAAATGGTTGTTGTAGTATTATTAGAATGATTAATGAAATAACTGTAATTAATATTGCTCCTCTTGTAATATGGTGATTAAAGTTTTCAAAGTTTCCAAGAAAATTTTTCGATGAAAATAAGTTCAGAAATTCACTTGTCCAAAAGTCTGGTTGATCATAGCCTAAAGCTAGCGGAATTTGTTTTGAAACAAGAATAATTCCAATTGCAGCTAGCATTCCTTTAATTACTGATGAAGGAAAATAATTTGCAATTGCACCAAGTTTTAAAAGTCCAAGTGTAAGTTGAAACAAACCCGCAACCATAACTGCAAGCAAAAACACTTTATAGTCGCCAAGTGAAATAATAGAAGCTGCAACCAAAGTAGTTAATCCCGCAGCAGGACCTGATACAGCAAGTGGAGAACCACTAACAAGTGCAACTATTAGTCCGCCAATAATGCCTGATAAAAGCCCTGCATAAATTGGTGCGCCCGATGCCAAAGCAATACCTAAACAAATTGGAAGCGCAACTAGAAATACTGAAAGTCCAGCTGCTAAGTCGTGTTTTAACCAAATTATACTGTAATATTTAATTGTTCTTTTCATTTTTTTAATTAAAAAATGTTGGGTGAAATTGCATGCACTAAACTGCCTTTACTTTTTAAAATTAGTATTAGCTAATTGGATTTTTTTTGTTTTTCTCTAATTTCAGACTTGGAGTTAAAATTAGTCTCAGCGAAGAATTTTTTGTTATATATGCCCATGACCAATTGATAAAAATTATTAGCTTATTTTTAACACTCAGAATTAGCATTAAATGTAAAAACATCCATATTAACCAAGCAAAATAACCTGAAATCCT
>CAIUQQ010000055.1 GCA_903901345.1 uncultured Bacteroidota bacterium
ACTTTCATTTTGTTTTGCGCCATATAATTTATTTGCCGCAAGTTCCAAAATTCAAAAATTAATTATAAATCCTAAAACATTCCTTATAAACAGAAATATTGTTAATAAGTATTGTTTCGTACAGCCGTGTTTGCAAAACCGCACCGGCTGGAATTTAAAATTTATAGTAGGGAAGAAATTTGATGGAAGTAAAACTTATAACAAACAAACAGCTAGGTTAGTTCCCTCAGCTTCTGAGCCAGCCGGTTCGTGATTTTTAATCCGAACTATTTACTAAAAGGATTTGCAATCCGCTTTCTAACTTGCCAATTATGATGCAAATGAATAAAAATAGTTGTTTTTCGCATTACAAATGCTAATAATATGAAGTGCGGTTTGCAAAAAAACACCAACTCTTCTTTAGAATTTCGATATTAATTATTCGAATTTCTACTAATTTCCCCAGCTTCTGAGTGAGCGAATGAGAATCAAAAAGTCTTTTTCTACGGAGTAATCTTTGGCGTATAAAAAGTTTAATTTTTGAATGGTAATGGCATTATAACTTTTGCCAGATAAGTTATCTATAGGGTTTAAAACTCCTTGTCTTAAGCTTGGCAATAGTTTAATATTATCGGCTTTTGCATAACCAACCCAAGTTTTTTCACCAACTAATACTTGTGCCCAATTTTTAATAAACTGAGTTTTGTTTTTTATAATTAATCCAATAATTGGTATAAAAGGAAGCACAAAAATAGAGAATAGTATATCGAACAAACGTTTCTTTTGTTGTTCCCAAGCTTTACTTAATGATAAGTTTAATTCGATGGTATAAAAATCGCCAGGCGTATTTTTGTTATTACTACCAATGATAAAAAGACTTTCTTCTGGCACTATTTTAAACAATAATTCTTGTTGTTTCATACGCCCCATCCATTCTATTATTTGCGAAGCAGCCAAATCCTTGGAACAAAAAATGATTTCTTCAATTTTTAAAACATCTACAATTTCGCTCAACTGAGAAACATTACCCAAATATTGGTTATCGTTTACGCTTTTATCGTCAATAGAAATAAATCCAAAATAATCGGCTTTGGCTTTCGATTTTACCAATAAATCTTGAACTCTACTTACTTCATTATAGTTTCCAACTATTGCAGTACGCAACCTATTACTGAAACTAAAGCTTAATTTTCCGTTTTTTAACCAAAACAGCATAAACCTGTCAAAGTAAGTCATGGCAATGGTACTGAAAGTTCCTAAAACTATAATGGCTCTACTGAATCGGTACGAATCGTCAAGGAAAGCATAAAAAACTGCAATGGCAAGCGAACCTGCAAGCACACCTTTGGTTACGCTTAAAAATGTTTTTCGTTTATTATATGCTCCTGCCAAATACAATCCTAGCATCCATAAACCAGCGTAAATACTGCTATTTACCAAAACTAAATTAAGGCTATAAGCACTATATGTTTCGTATTTAAAAAGTGAATATGCTTTACTAATAATAAACATACTTAGCAGTATTAGCAGTAAGTCTATAAAGGGTAAATACAATTTATTAATTAATCGAATAATTATAGAAGCAGCGGCTCTTAAGTAAATAGCAAAGTTGATTAGTATTCCAAAAGTTTGCGCATGTTTTTGCGAATAGTGTTTTTGTGCAAAAATGATCATGGCACGATAAAAGGTAAAAACAAAGTTTACACTTGTTTTCTTAGTACTTTCACCTTTGTAATGAATAATGGTAGTTTCGGGAAAGTAGTAATTAAAAAAACCTGCTTTGGTAACTCTGTAACTTAAATCTATGTCTTCGCCATACATAAAATAATCTTCATCGAGCAAGCCAATTTTATCTAAAACTGTTTTGCGAAGCATCATAAATGCGCCTGCTAACACATCAACTTGGTGAGTTTTGTTTTTGTCTAAAAATCCTAAATGGTATTTTCCAAATCTTTTTGATTTTGGAAATAATGCAGCTAAACCAAATATTTTGTAAAAAGCTACCGTTGGAGTTGGTAATCCGCGTTTACTTTCAGGCAAAAATTTACCCGAGCCATCAATCATTTTTACACCCACACAACCTGCATTGGGGGTTTGTTCCATAAAAGCAATTGTTTTACTAAAACAAGCTTCTTCAACAACGGTATCAGGGTTTAAAAGTAAAACAAATTCACCTTTAGCTATTCTAATAGCCTGGTTATTAGCTTTACTAAAACCTACATTTTCTTTGTTTTCAATTAAAACAACCTGATTGGCAAACTTATGTTTTACCATTTCGCAACTTCCATCAACCGAATGGTTGTCAACTACAATAATTTCTGCGTCAATGCCGTTACAAGCTTTTTTTACAGAGTAAAGTGCTTGTTCAAGAAAATATTTTACGTTATAGTTTACTATTACTACTGAAAGTTTCAAATGATAAAAAGTATTTAATAATTAAGTGAGCAAATATATGCTTTGTAAAATTTTTAATTTTATTTTTTTTGATAAATACCTAAATATTACAAATTAAATAAACGAACGATTGTAATTTAGTTTTGGTATAAAAATGCAAAAATATTTTTCAAACAGAATTTAGTTTACTGTAAACCAATTTATGATAATAGTTAAAGTAAAAAAATGAACCATAAAATTGAGATATAATTTAAAAATGTTTTATTTGAAGGCAATAATTTATGAAAGTATTTAACAAAATCGCATTATTTTTCAATTGGGTAATCATTTTCCTATTGGTTGGCGCGTATTTAGCTGCATATATTAGTCCTGTTCAAGCTTGGTATTTTGCTTTTTTAGGATTAGCATTTCCAATAGTTTTAATATTAAATGCTTGCTTTGTAGCTTATTGGTTATTTAATTTGAATTGGAATATTTTATATTCATTGGTAACCATATTAATTGGGTTTTATACTGTTCAAAGATTTATTCAATTTGGAACAGTAAAAAAAGAAACTAAAAATAACAGTTTAAACATAGTAGACTTTAACACTAAATCCTTTGGCGCGTTTGAAGGTGTAAAATATGATAAACAATTATTTTTTGAAACATTAACATCACTTAAGCCAGACATTATGTGTTTTCAAGAATTTGTATCAATGAATACGCCAATTGAGAAACCAATGTTTGAAAAATTAATAGCTGAATACAAACAATTTTATAAATTTAATTTACAAGAAACAGAAAATGCTGTAACGGGTTATAGCATTAGTATTTTAAGCAAATATCCAATAGTAAATTCAGGATTTGTAGAACAATTAAATGGCAATGGAAATTGCACCATATTTTCTGATATTTTGTTTAAAAATGATACCATAAGAATAATTACAACACATTTAAAATCAATTGCATTTGACAAAAATGATTATAAAACTGTGGCTGAAATAAATGAATCAAATAAAAATGCAAATGTTAATTATTTAGATATAAAAAATATAGCAAGTAAATTAAAACATGCTTTTATAAATAGATCGAAACAAGCGGAAGCAATCCGTAAATTTATAGAATCAAGTAAACATAAAATAATATTAACAGGAGATTTTAATGATTCACCTGCAAGCTATGCTTACAATATAATTAAGGGAGATATGAAAGATGCTTTTATAGAAAGTGGTGCTGGTTTTAGTTCTACTTATATTGGTAAAATGCCTAATTTCAGAATTGATTATATTTTGGCAGATAAAGATTTTGAAATTTTTAATTATAAGCCACATATTATGAATTTCAGTGACCATAAAATGATAAGTGCAACCATAAAAATCAATTAAATATTGTTAATAATTTAGTATTATTGCAATATGGCATTTGAAGTTACTATATTAGGAAATAGCAGTGCCTCGCCTGCACCAAACCGTCATCCTAGCGGTCAATATATAAATATTTTGGACCATCATATTTTAGTTGATTGTGGTGAAGGAACGCAAATACAATTGCAACGCTACAAGATAAAAAAATCAAGAATCAATCAAATATTTATTAGTCATGTTCATGGCGACCACATACTTGGATTACCTGGTTTACTGCTTAGTATGAACTTAATGAATAGAGAAACGCCTATTCATGTTTATGGACCAAAAGAACTTTTTGAAATATTAAATGTATTTTTCAAATACAGTGAAACACGTTTTAATTATGAACTAAATTACCATACAATTGATCCAAATAAAACAGAAGTTTTATTTGAAAATATATATTATAAAGTAATAGCATTTCCATTATTTCACAGAGTTCCAACTACTGGATTTCTGTTTCAAGAACGCAGTAAATTAAGAAAATTAAATGCTGACGTATGCGAAAAACATAAAATTCCCTTTACTCATTTTAACGATTTAAAGAGAGGAAAAAACTACATGAGTCCTGATGGAAAAGTGCATATTGAGAATGAATTGCTCACTTTTGAACCAGGAAAACCTATTACTTATGCATATTGTAGCGATACTATTTTTGATGAAAGAGTAATAAAATCAGTAGAAAATTCTGATATTTTATACCATGAATCTACATTTATGCACGACAAATTACAACGTGCAATTGATACTATGCATACCACTTCAAAACAAGCGGGAATTGTGGCAAGTAGAGCCAATGTAGAAAAATTAATTATTGGACATTTTAGCGCTCGTTATGACGATTTGCAACCATTGCTTTTAGAAGCAAGAACTGAGTTTACAAATACTGAAATAGCTGATGAAGGAAGAACTTTTATAATGGAATAACTGAATTTTTATTGCATTGCAAAATAGCAAAGCAATAAAACTTATATTTGCCAACTATAATTTATTTATGCAAACATTTACACCTACCAATTGGCAACAATATGAACTTTTAGATTGTGGCGATTACGAAAAACTTGAGAAATTTGGTTCAATAACTTTACGTAGACCAGAACCACAAGCATTGTGGAGTAAAAAATTAAGTGAGCAAGAATGGAAAAACTTAGCTGATATTACTTTTAAACCAAAAACTAGTCATAGCGGTGAATGGATAAAAAAGAACAAAGATTTACCAGATAGATGGAAGTTAAATTATAACAATAAAGACCTGAATTTAAATTTCAATTTGGCGCTTACGTCATTTAAACATGTTGGAATTTTTCCAGAGCAGGCTGCTAATTGGGATTACATTTACCAAAATCTAAAAAAAGTAAAAGGTGAACAACCAAGATTTTTAAATTTGTTTGCTTACACTGGTGGAGCAAGTATAGCTGCAAAAGCTGCTGGTGCTGATGTTACACACGTTGACAGTGTAAAACAAGTAATTACTTGGAGTAAGGAAAATATGGAATCTTCAAACTTAAACGATATCCGTTGGATAGTAGAAGATGCGATGAAATTTGTGAAACGTGAAGTGAAACGTGGCAAAACTTATCATGGAATTATTTTGGATCCGCCTGCATACGGAATTGGTGCGAATGGTGAACGTTGGCAATTAGAAAACAGTATTAATGAATTATTGCAAGATGTTGCTAAAATTTTAGAACCCAATAATCACTTTTTGATATTAAATGTTTATTCGTTAGGTTTAAGCGCTTTGGTGGTTCAAAATTTGGTGCAAAGCAATTTTAAAGACAGTAAAAACTTAAACTTTGGAGAGTTGTATTTACAAGCAAAATCGGGAATTTTACTTCCATTAGGAATAGTTGGAAGATACAGTTTATTGTAATGTATTGAATCCTTTATAAAACAAAAAATCCGAAGTTATTAGCTTCGGATTTTTTGTTACATTTTGTATTTTTTCTTAATTTGGAAAAAGTAACTTCTACTAATTTCAAAAGGTTTATCTATTCCTTTTAAATATAATCTTCCAGTATCGTTCGTCCATTTTTCTATTTTTTGTACGTTTAATAAATTTACAATTGTAGAGCGATGTATTTGAATGAAAATATCATTTGGTAATTTTGCATCCCAATTTTTTATTGAATTATAGGTAATGCTTAATTTGCCATCACTCATATTTACTTTGGTATAATTGCCAAAAGCTTCAATAAAATTGATGTCTTTTATTTTAATAAAATTCATTTTATTATCAAAATTCAAGAGTATTATCTGGTCAGATTGAAAAGTTTCATCATTATCTAAACTTACTTCTGTAATTTCTTCAGTTGGTTTGGTAATTTTTTCAATTGCAGAGCTAATACGTTTAGCACTAATTGGTTTTATTATATAATCAACTGCATTTAATTCAAATGCTTTAACAGCAAAATTTTCATGAGAAGTAATAAAAATAATTTTAGGAATACAATTTAGTTCTCCAATTAAATCAATAGATGTTAACCCGTTTAAGTCAATATCTAAAAGTACTAAATCTGGCTGTAACCTATTAATAACATCTCTTGCTTCATCAAAAGCTGAAGCTTCGCCTATGATTTCAATATGTGGAAATTGTGCTAAAACTTTTTTCAAAGTAATTCGCATAACTTCAACATCATCAACTAAAACTTTCCGGGCGGCACCTACCTCACGTCGGGACCGCTGATCACCGCCAACTGGAAAGCGGACAGC
>CAIUQQ010000056.1 GCA_903901345.1 uncultured Bacteroidota bacterium
AAACGAAACGCGATGAAGATATTGTAGGCCAACTGATCGAAATAGAAGGAAATAAATTTATCAAACAAGAAGAATGTCAAGCACCAACAGGGAGCTCATTTAGTGTAAAAAACTTATTTTTCAATATTCCAGCCCGACGTAATTTTTTAAAAGACGACAGCGTAGAATTAAAACATATCATTGATGAATTTGAGCGAGTAACACTTCCTCATCCTAACATACATTTTCAGTTATTTAGTAATGGAAACGAGTTATATAATTTACCTCCTGCAACCTTAATTGAGCGTATTTCAGGCTTATTTGGTAAATCTTTTCAAGGAAAATTAGTACAAATAGATGAAACCACAGACGTGGTTAAAATTACTGGATATGTTGGAAAACCCGAAAATGCTAAGAAGCGTCGCGGTGACCAATACTTTTTTGTAAACGATCGCTTCATTAAAAGTCCTTACCTGCATCATTCTGTAGCTGAAGCATATAGAGAACTAATCTCAAGTGATAGTCATCCAGCTTATTATTTATTTTTAGAAGTAAATCCTGAATTAATTGATATTAATATTCACCCAACTAAAACAGAAATTAAATTTCAGGACGAAAAAATAATTTATGCGCTATTACATAGTTCTGTAAAACGCTCACTAGGTAAAGCCAACCTAGCGCCAAGTTTAGACTTCAATAGCGAAATGAGCTTTGAGATTGATTATACCAAAACAGTTTCTCAACCAACTGTATCAATAAATGCGGATTATAATCCTTTCAATTCCGGAACAAGTAAGCTTACTTCTTATCACCAGCCAAAAGAAACAGAACAACAAAGAAATAATAAACAAAATTGGGAAAGTCTTTATCAAAACTATGCTAATACCGATTACCGGGGAGAAAATGAATCTCTTCAGCTTGAAAAGCAAGTCGGGCAAAATACACTAGCATACGAAAACCAATTCTACAAGGGATTTCAGTTATATGGTAAATATATTATTTCTGCTCATCAAGCAGGATTATTAGTCATAGACCAACAGCGAGCTCATGAACGTATTTTGTTTGAACATTATGTAGCAACTAAAGATAAAACAAATGCATCAGCTTCTCAGCAAGTATTGTTCCCTGTAACTATTGAATTAACACCAAATGATTTTGTATTAATTGAAACACTAAAACCTCATTTTAAATTGCTGGGTTTTGAAATAGAACCATTTGGAAAAAACACCATCGTAATTCAAGGCACCCCTTTAGAATTAGGAGAATTTAACACTAAAGAGATGATTGAAGGCATATTAGAAACCTATAAATTAAATACCTTTGATGTAAAACTTGATCCATTTGAAAATATGTGTAAGAGTATGGCAAAAAGTGCGGGTATAAAATATGGCAAGTCATTAGAAAACGAAGAGATAGCTCTTATGCTGGAACATTTGTTTAATTGTGAAAACCCAATGTATAGCCCGAATGGAAAGCCTATTATTATGGAAATGAGTAAACTGGATTTAGAAGCATTCTTTAAGAAATAAGTTTATATACATATGAGTATACAAGAATTTAAACCCCGACAGTTTCAACAAGTTCCACCGGTAGTTAAATATATATTGATTATCAATGTTTTGTTATTTGTATTAAGTCGCTATGTATTAAAAAATGTTCCTTTAGATAATTGGTTGGATTTACACTATTATAAATCTAGTTTATTTATGCCGCATCAATTCATTACTCATCTATTTATGCATGCTGATGAAGGGCATATTTTTTTAAATATGATAGGTGTTTATATGTTTGGTTCTATCTTAGAAAATATTTGGGGTGCTAAACGTTTTATTAATTTTTATATTCTCTGTGGATTAGGTGCTGCTTTGGCTCAATACTCCGTGTATTTTTATCAAGATATTGAAATTTCTGCTTATTTAAATACCTTGGATTTAAGCTCGATGCTCGAACAAAAACAACACATTTACGACAGTTCTTGCTTAGGCGCATCAGGCGCTTTATTTGGATTATTAGTGGCTTTTGCAATGATGTTTCCAAATACCTATCTTAATCTTTATTTTGTAATTCCTATTAAAGCAAAATACGTTGTGATTGGATATGGATTATTTGAATTATTTTCAGGGGTTTCTAATAACATTGGAGATAATGTAGCGCACTTTGCACATTTAGGAGGCTTAGTTGTTGGTGTCATCATTATGCTGATTTGGAAACGCAATAAAACATTTTTCTATTAAAATTAAATAAGATCTTGTTCCAATAATTATGGCTTTTTTCGATAAATTAAAATATGAACTTCAAAAACACAATGCTCTAACTATACTATTAATAGTAAATGTTTCGTTGTTTTTTATTCTTAACATTAGTTCAGGCGTCTTTCATTCAACTGTTATAGCTGATTTTTTAACACTTCCTTTAAATCTGTCAGAGTTTATTTATAAACCCTGGTCTATCCTAACCTATATGTTTGCTCATAAAGATTTAGGTCATTTATTTTACAATATGCTACTATTGTATTTCACATCCAGAACGTTTTTAAATTTCTTAAATGAAAGAAAATTGGTTTATGTGTATGTCATGAGCGGTTTATTAGGTGGCATCACACTATTAATACTTTCTGCTATATTTCCAAACAACTTTACTCATTCTTATTTGCTTGGCGCATCAGCTGCTGTTATAGGCATAGTTGCTAGCTTAGCGGTTTATATACCCAATTTGCCAGTAAGTATTTTTGGTATTATTGAAATGAAGTACAAATATTATGCATTGCTTATTTTTGCCTTGTCTACAATTATTGATTTTAATATAAATACTGGTGGAAAAATATCCCACTTTGGAGGGGCGTTGTTCGGATTATTTTTTGGTTACATGTTGAAAAATGGAAAAGATTTATCGGATTTATCTTTTTTAAAACGAGAGAAAAAAACAACTTTAAAAGTAGTTTACTCTAATAAATCAAAAGCCTCATCTAATGCTGATTTCGCCAATCAACAAACAATTGATTTGTTGCTTGATAAAATTTCCAAACATGGTTACGAAAATTTAACCAAAGCCGAAAAAGAACTATTGTTTAAACTTTCTCAGAAAAAATAAATAAGATTATTAAATTAATTTTATAAATTGTAATCCCAATGATGTTAAGGTCTTATATTATTAGCTGTTTCTTCTGCTCCTTTAGTTTATTAGCACAAACAATTAAGCATTTCGATGTAACTGATGCAGATGAACACATGAGTCATAGAAATTATGTAATGGCTTTACCAATCTATAAAGAAATTTTAAAGATAGAAAAAGACGATGCTAGTTTACATTTCAAAATTGCGGAATGTTATTTAAATACTAATATCAATAAAACGGAGGCTATCAAGCATTTAGAGTTTTGTGCTGAAGCACCAAAACCTTCGTCAGAGGTATTTTTAAGATTAGGACAAGCATACCGTTTAGCAAACAAATTAGATGAATCAATCAAAGCTTTTGAGAAATTTAAACAACTAGTACCTAAACAAAAAAAAATAGCTGATCGTCAAATTGAAATATGCAACAATGCCAAAGAGTTAATGCTTAATCCAGTTAACGTATCTTTTACTAATTTAGGTAATGAAATTAATTCTGAATTTGCCGATTATTATCCCTTCATAACTCAAGATGAGCAATTCTTAGCCTTTACAACTCGTCGAAAAGGCCAAACTGCAAATCATTTAGAGGTTGATGGTTATTACGCTTCTGATATTTATACTTCAAGTTTAGAAAACGGACAATGGGCCAAAGCAATCAATATGGGTACTAAAATAAATTCAAACTTAGATGAACAAGTTGTTGGATTAAAAGCAGATGGCTCTGAAATGCTTATTTATATAGATCATATCGATAAGTATGGTGACATTTATTCGACAGTAAAGAAAAATGGAACTTGGGTAAAATATGTACCTTTCTCTGAATCAATAAATAAAGAAATTGAACACTCCGCCTCTATTAGTGCAGATGGTAATACTTTAGTATTTGTTCGAAGCGAGGATAGAGAATCTCCAACTGACATTTATATTTGCCGAAAATTACCTAACGGCAACTGGAGCAATCCTTTCAAATTAGGAAATGAAATAAATACACCATACAATGAAGATTTCCCTTATCTTTCTCCCGATGGAGTAACACTCTATTTTTCATCTGAAGGACATAATACTATGGGAGGATTTGATTTATTTAAAAGCACTTGGAATCCTGAAGAAAATACATGGACACCTGCCCAAAACCTTGGATATCCAATTAATACAACTGATGATGACAGAAGCATTAGTTTAACAAATGACAACAGAGCTGGATATATTAGCGCTCTAAGACCAGGTGGACTAGGAGATTTAGATATATACCGTCTGAGATTTAATGATGTCAATCAAAAACTGACTATTTATTTAGGAAATATAACTTTAGGAGATTCCTTAAATAAGCCTAAAGATTATATCGCTAACATTTTAGCAATAAATTCAATAACCAAAGAAGAGTTTAGCTTTATTCCCAACCCTAACAATGGTAAATTAATTATGGCATTACCCGCAGGTAAATATGATATTGTAGTTACTGCAGATGGTTATGCCGAATTAAAAGATAAACTCACTGTTTCCGATATTGGTGTTCCGATCTCAGAAGAAAAAAAGAATTACAAATTAGCAAAACAGTAATAGATTATATTTAATATGTTAATACCTTTATATACGTCAATGCGAGTGTTCCTTTACGAAGCAATCTTTAGTATAACATTGTTTAAAATTGCTTATTGCCTGGCAATAACAAAATTTGTATCGGATAAAAAGGCATCAATAAATTTTTAACTTCTAATATCAAATGAATAAAAAATTCGCCTTCATATTTGCAATCTGTTTATTAAAAACAATCAGTGTTTTTTCTCAAACCTATCAAATTGGATTATTGAAATATAGCGGTGGAGGCGACTGGTATGCTAATCTCGAAACATCCTTACCTAACTTAATTAAGTTTTGTAATACCAATTTAAAAACCAACATCGATCCGGAACAAGCAATAGTTGAAGTTGGCAGTTCCGAAATTTTCAATTATCCTTTTGTGCATATGACAGGACATGGCAATGTGGTATTTTCTTATCAAGAAGCTGATAACTTGCGTAAATACTTATTATCTGGTGGTTTCCTTCATATATCTGATAATTATGGGATGGATAAATTTATCAGAACTCAACTTAAAAAAGTTTTTCCAGAATTAGAATTTGTAGAACTCCCATTCTCACATCCTATCTATCATCAAAGCTTTAACTTCGACAAAGGATTACCAAAAATTCACGAACACGATAACAAAGCCCCACAGGGCTTTGGACTCATTTACGAAGGTCGCCTAATTTGCTTTTATGACGCAGAATGTGATTTAGGTGATGGCTGGGAAAGTTACGACGTTCACAAAGATAGCCCTGAGATCCACGAAAAAGCCTTGAAGATGGGTGCTAATATCATTAGCTACGCTTTTATCAAAAACTAATTTTTAGTTTATAAGGGTTACATTGCAGCCATCAATAAATTGATGTCTTTAAATGGTAAATTAAAGGTTTCTCCTAAGAACTGATTAGTTAAAATACCATTATAAATATAAACACCATTTCTCACGCCAGAATCCTTTCTAACTAGGCTATCAAACCCTCCTTCATCACCCATATTCATTAATATTTGCGAGAATATATTACTGAAAGCATAAGAAGCCGTTCGTGCAACACGTGATGGAATATTAGGCACGCAATAATGAATCACACCATGTTTTCTAAACACAGGCTTTGTATGGTTAGTCACCGCTGATGTTTCAAACACTCCACCCTGATCAATACTCACATCAATTATAACCGAACCCGTTTTCATTTCAGATACCATATTTTCAGATACAATACATGGCGTTCTTCCTTTAGATGCTCTAAGCGCTCCAATAGCAACATCAGCTGTCTTTAAATGTTTTTCTAGTACTTTAGGCACAATCACCGAAGTAAAAATACGTGTTCCTAATTGACTTTGTAACCTACGTAAACGAGATGTTGAATTATCAAATACTTTTACAGTTGCTCCTAAACCTAAAGCTGCACGAGCAGCAAACTCACCAACTGTTCCTGCACCAATAATCACAACCTCTGTTGGAGAAATACCACTAATACCGCCCAAGATAGAACCAACCCCATTATTAGCATTACTTAATAATTCGGCTGCCACTAAAATAGAGGTGCCTCCTGCAATTTCACCCATTGCCCTGATTACAGGATAAATACCTACATCATCAGTAATCATATCATAAGCTAAACAATTTAATTTTTTAGCAATTAATTTTTTTAAAAAATCTTCGGGTTGAACTGTTAATTGTAATGCAGAAAACAAAGTTTGTTTCGTTTGCATTAATTCAATTTCTAACAAAGTAGGAGGAGCAATTTTTAAAATAATATCGGCTTTGAACACATCTTCTGCTGATAACACAATTTCGGCACCTGCTTCGCTATAATCAGAATCTTCAAAATGAGCAGCTTTACCTGCACCGGTTTCTAAAATAATACGATGGCCATTATTTACTAGTAATGCAACAGCATCGGGAACTAACGCAACACGATTTTCTTGAAACGCTGTTTCTTTAGGAATACCAATATATAATTTCCCCTTTTTGCGAGCAACTTCCAACATTTCTTCTTGAGGAGCATAAGCACCTTTTGTTAAGGAAAACAATACATCTTTAGTCATTACCATAATTACAAAGTTTAATACTATTATTAATAATTTTTACCTCTAAATCGAGGTGCATTGCAGTCATCTAGGGCTTTTTTAGGTCTGAAAATAATCCCAACTCTTAATTCCAACGTACGATTCCACATGGTTACATCACCTACATGAAGTTTAATTAAATCAGGATTATAATGCAATTCTACAAAGGGCTTAAATTTATTATAGCTTACAAACTCAAAACCAATAGCCACATCAGGTGTTACACTTAATTTTGGAATAGCTCCTGAAACTTCAGAATAAGCAGGAGTAGCACGCATGATATTATATTCTATCCGAGCGCCGAGCATAATGTAGGGGGTACCTCTATATCCTTCATTGAAAAAATATTTTAAATAATTATTCCATTGCAAATTACCATAGGAGTTCGCAACAGCAGCCCCACGCTCACCTGTATAACGGTTTAACAAAGGACGTTCGATAGCTCCTTTATTACAAAATTCAATTTCAGTTTGCCAACGTACATGATCATATTTTAAAAACTCGCCTAAAAGCCCTACGCTAAAATTGAAATATTCAGCAGATCGATGCGAAGGCGCAGCATATGTATGTAAAAATGTAGTATCATCTTGAGGATGAGTATTTACATACCGGTGACTAGATTCAGTAACCCCAATAAATAAACCTATACCTCTAAAAAATTGCGCATGCATATGAAATGACAAATGACATAAAACACTGCTTATTATTATTTTTTTTATCATGATTATGCGCTTATCGTTTCAATTGTAGGATTCACTTTTTTAACTAATCCTTGCAACACTTTGCCTGGACCAACTTCTGTAAAATGAGAAGCACCATCGGCTATCATTTGAATAACAGTTTGAGTCCACTTAACAGGAGCCGTTAATTGTAAAATTAAATTTTTCTTAATATCTTCTGGACTTGAAACAGCATTAGCTGTTACATTTTGGTATACCGGGCATATTGGTTGATTAAAAGAAGTTGAATTAATTGCAGCTTCTAATTCAACACGAGCAGGTTCCATTAAAGGCGAATGAAATGCACCACCAACAGGCAATACTATAGCACGTTTGGCTCCCGCTGCCTTCATTTTTTCGCAGGCAATATTTATTCCATTGATAGAGCCCGAAATAACTAATTGTCCGGGGCAGTTATAATTAGCCGCAACTACAATATCTCCAGCATCAGTAATTTCTTTACAAATTGATTCTATAATTGTATCATCTAAATTTAAAACAGCTGCCATCGTTGATGGTTGAATCTCACAAGCCTTTTGCATAGCTTGTGCTCTTTTTGAAACTAACGTTAATGCAGATTCGAAACTCAATGTTTTATTTGCAACTAATGCCGAAAATTCTCCTAATGAATGCCCCGCAACCATATCTGGAATAACAGAATCACCAATAGTTGATGCCAATATAACTGAATGTAAAAAAACAGCAGGCTGAGTAACATTAGTTTGTTTAAGCGCTTCATCAGAGCCATTAAACATAATATCTGTAATATTAAACCCTAAAATTTCATTAGCTTGATGAAATAATTTTTTTGCACTATCAGAGTTATCATAAAGTTCTTTACCCATCCCAGGAAATTGCGAACCTTGACCTG
>CAIUQQ010000057.1 GCA_903901345.1 uncultured Bacteroidota bacterium
ACCAATATCATTGATCCCTATGGTATCTCCGCAACTTTTGAAATTGGTAAATGTGTTATTTGAGATTTCGATTATTCTTGCACAAGATCTGATTCCATAGCAGGTATTGCTAAAATTACAATTTGTAATTTTTATGTTGTTACATATACTGGCATTACTTTCCCCTATCATAAATCCGGAACAGGTAAATGCTGCAGAGACTTTATCATTGATAGGAAATCTTGTGTCATTGATTTGAAGGTTGTCAAAATAAAGATACCCGACATTTTTAAAATTTAATATGTATCTATTTTTGGGAATGACCGTGGTTGGGTTAGGGTATAAAAAATTAGGCTTTGCACCAGTGCCATAAGAAGTAAATACAATAGGATTGTTAGCCGTGCCTGTTGGAGATGAGTATCCTGCTACACCATTCCACCATTTTACGATACCGAAATCATCATTTGAGTTTCCAAATTCTGCTATGAATACATCGCCGCATTTGAATAGAAAAGTATCGCCTGCAGCTGCCCTATTTGGAAGTGCACCAAAAGGACTAACACCATTAGCAAATTTGTGAAGATTTAAAATTGTTTTCCATGGTGTAGCACTATTTTGTGCCTGCGAAACTGTGTTCGCATCATTACCGGTTGAGCTGCTGAAATAAAATTTTCTTGCAGAAACCTCCATGAAAAACAGCAATAATGTAAATACCAAAAACAAAAACTTTATTCTCATATATCAATTAAGATAATAAGTTGACTAATTTATTAAGTCTTCTTTAACGGGGGAAATTAGTTTAAAAGGGTGTTTTTGGATGCGATAAAGATAATATCTAAAAATGTGCCAAACAGCAGATATTAACATTTTAATTGGGGATGTTCAAAACTATGCTATATTTTTTAAATTTCAGGATTATGTAATCAACTTTTTTTCAAAAACTGAACTATTTTTTACTTTGTCTAACTTTTACATAAGAAAAACCAATTAAGACTCAATTTTGCTTTACGTAAGAGTATGAAGAAAGTTAAGTGGTACTGAAGAAATATTAGTAAAAATATTTGGCTGTTCGAGTTGAGAACACGTAATATTGCGATATTGCAATATTGCAATATCGCAATATTGAAACATTGAAACATTGCAAATCGAAAAACCTAATTGCCTACATTAATAACAAATCCCGGCTACCTAAGGCAACCGGGACTTATTTAAACTAGTCAACTTATTTTATGACATCACATCATTAGAGTTTAATTACTTTTTGAGTGGTCTGATATTCACCTTGTATTACCCTGACAAAATACACTCCGGCTTTAAATTGCTGGCCAAAATTATAAACTGTACCTGGATTTCCTTTTGTTGTAAAAATTCTATTACCGGACAAATCAATAACCTCAATTTTTAAGTCTTCATCAGAATCAGTATTTATAGAAAGCTTGAATGAAGAAGCCGATGGATTGGGATATGCATTTATGCTGACAGTTTTATTTACAGTTGTATCATTACTCATTATCCTTCCTGTCTGACAATTATTTCTGCCATCTAAAATGACCACAACTATACTGACCACATTACGGTTAGCATCTTTTGCATAAACCCTATAAGTCCCTGCTTTTAATCCGTAAAAACGATTGTTTATCTGGTAATTTCCATTTCCAATAGCATACTGATATGGCTCACGTCCGCCAGATGCTTTAACCTCTACAAACCCGTTTCTAGCACCTTTGCAAGTTGCATCAGTTTTTGAAATCAAGTTTAA
>CAIUQQ010000058.1 GCA_903901345.1 uncultured Bacteroidota bacterium
AGACCTTAAAGCAGATTACATAATTGCTAACCCGCCCTTTAACGATAGCGACTGGAGTGCCGATTTATTGAGAAAAGATGGACGTTGGGCATTTGGTATACCGCCTGCATCAAATGCAAACTTTGGATGGATTCAACATTTCATTTATCATCTTTCTGAAAATGGAACTGCTGGTTTTCTATTAGCCAATTCTTCACTTGATTCTGAATCTACAATTGAAAATGAAATCCGAAAAAAAATAATCGATGCAGATTTAGTTGATTGTATTGTTACACTTCCGGGTAAATTGTTTTACTCAACTCCTATCCCAGTTTCTATTTGGTTTCTTTCAAAAAACAAAATGAATGGAAATTACAGGGAGAGGAAAAAGCAAATACTTTTCATCGATGGTTCGAAATTGGGAAAAGCAGATAGTCGAACAAATTCATCATTGGAACTAAAAGAAATAAAATTATTAGCATCTACCTTTCATAATTGGAGAAACAAGGAAGGAATTTACAATGATGTTAATGGTTTTTGTAGAAGCGTTAGTATCGAAGAAGTCATCGAAGGTAATTATAGTCTATTTCCTGCAAAATATATTGCAATTGATATTCAAAATGAAAATCTTTCTCAGCATGATGCATCCAAAATTTTCAAACGAAAATATGAAAGCTATTTAACCAGCAAGAATAGCTTGGATAAAGCATTTAAAGTTGTTGAGAAGAATATTGGCGAAATATACATTCCGAAAAAACAAATTAAAGTAAAGCTATCTGAGATTTTCACGTCATCACAAGAACGCCTTGGAACTAATGAGGAACCTGAAATACTGACATGCACAGAAAAAGCAGGATTGATTTTTCAGAAAGATAGGTTTGCAAAAAGAGTCGCAACAGAAGATACATCAAAATACATGGTTGTAAGAAAAACTGATGTTGTTTATAACCCTTATTTATTATGGGCTGGTGCAATTGACATGTGTTGGATTGTTGACGTAGGTATAACTTCACCAGCGTATGAAGTTTTAAAACTTAATGAAGGTTTTGACGCCACGCTGATTGGACTTTTGGTTAGAAGTGAGAGAATGATAAAAATGTATGATGGCATTTCTGTAGGAACGGTTCAAAGAAGAAGAAGAGCACCTGTAGAAAAGTTTTTAGATTTAGAAATAGTATTGCCAAATATAGATGACCAAACAAAGTTTAATGTTCTCTCTCAAGCTATTCAAACTGAAATTGAAACACTCAGGGATGTTCAAAACAGAATTTCTGATTTGTTAAAATTTAATGGCAAGTTATGGTTGGATTCAATGTATAGTGATAAATAATGAAAGAAAAAGAACTACTAAGGAAACTTGGAGAGGAAACTCTTTACTCTGCAAAAGGTCATTTTAAAGCATGTGACCTAAGGCGGCAGTTAATCACATATACCATTTGGATTTGTGCGGTTTTAAATGTAGTTGGCATCATAGGCATTCATCCAGTTGCCGACAAATGGTTTTCGGCAGTTGGTTTATTCGGCACTATTGCATTACTAATTTGGAATGAAGGCGAAGGCAAAAATTATCGAGCAAAGCACAAAGAGGCTGCCGAAAAATATTTGGCATTGCATAAAGAAATTAGAAGCTGTTACTTTTTAAGTGACTGCGATAAAACACAAGTGGAAGAATTAAGCAAAACAGTAATCCAGTTTGACCAAAGCGAAAAGCCTGAAATTCCAAGCTACGCAAGAAAATGGGCTAAAAGAGCAATCGAAAGCAAAGACCCCGAAACAGATAACTGGTTTTTAAAAGAAATAGAACAATGAGTATAAACAGCAAACTGGTAACCTTTGCCCAAAATGAATTGGTGCTTTCTCATAATGAAACTGAACGAGAAAGAATAAAAGCATCTGTTGGGCAATTAGAAAAAATCTTGAAAGACAAATTAGGCAACAACATTAAGGAGTTTGTTCGGTTTGGCTCATTCACAAGAAATACAATCTTGCCAAGACAATACGACCCTCAATCTGATGTTGACTTGATGGTCATTTTCAATACAAGTGCAGGAAGGAAAACGCCAGGCACTTATCGTAAATGGATTTTAGATGTTGTTTCGGCAGCCTATCCAAATTCAGTTTCCAAAAAAGATTTCCCTGCGGTTAAGTTGTTGTTGAATCACATCATGTTCGACATTGTACCAGCCTACACAGAAGAATTTTATTTAGGAAGCAAATTATATTACATACCCGATTCAGGCGATTCTTGGAGAAGCACCACACCAAACGACATCAATGATAGTTTGGCTTCAAAAAATACTCAATACGGTAACAATGTAATTCGCAACACCATTCGTTTATGCAAGCACTGGAACGCAGGTGCAGGTTATCCACTTGAATCTTATCTTATGGAGAAAGACATCATTAATTTGATTTATTGGGGCAATGAAGACACATACGAAAGGTTTTTGAAAACACTTGACAGCATTGCAGGTAGAAGAGCTGGAGTAAGACAAGCATTAGATTATATCCAACAATACAAAGGCACTTGGAGCCAACCAGCAAACGAAGCGAAACAGTTTGAATGGTTACAAAAACTTTTACCCGGTCTCAAATAATAAAAGATAAATGAGGATAAAGAATCTATTGGTAAAAATATTTCAAACAAAAAGAAATAATAACGTGGCACAACCAGAATTAAATCGCGAAAGAATTGCAGCCCATGAGGCTGCTCATGGCGTTGTATGGTATTTATTTAAGGATAAGTGGACTGTAAATAGTTTAACTATTGAACGAAATGGTTTGCCAGATGATAGAATGAATGGGGCACTTCATATTTCGCCAAATTTTAATGAAACTGAAAATAGCATAGAAAGAGCTAACGAACTTTTTGCAATTGCATTAGCTGGTTTGATTGGACAAAATATAAATCTGTTGCTACAAAGACCAAATTTGCTTATTGAAATTATGCAGGTTAATCATTTCAATCAGATTTTAGACGAAACTGGATGCGGTGGTGATTATGAAATTGCAAGGCTGTATTTGCCGCACTTAGGGCAAGCCTTTCAAACTAGTGAAGGAGCTTTCACCAAATATAAAATCTTGGATTTGATTACAATGTTTCAAGACCATAGAAAAGTTCTTGAAGTTCATTCAATGCTGTCACAATTATTACTTAATAATGGAACATTAAACAGAGCAGAATTAATCAGTTTTTTTGAAGGTCAAAATTTTCAAGAATATATTGAAGATGAAAACTTGGACATTAATTTTTTCCATAGAAGATAAATATAAATGAAACCCATCACCGAAAATATCATAGAAGAATCAGCGATTGAAATTTTGCAGTCGCAGGGATGGGAATATGCTAATGGCAAAGAGATTTCACCCGAAGGGCTTTTTTGTGAAAGAGAAAATTACAGTCAGATTGTTTTGGTTAACCGTTTACGAAATGCCATTGCCAAAATCAATCCTGAAATTCCTTTAGATGCACAAGAAGCAGCAGTTCAGAAAGTGTTGCGGATTGCTTCTCCTGAAATGTTGCACAACAACGAAGAATTTCATCGCTTGTTGGTGGAGAAGGTAAAAATTCCTTATCAGCAAAATGGTAATGAACGCAGCCATGAAGTGGCTTTGATTGATTTTGACAATGTTTCAAATAATCAGTTTATAGTTGTCAATCAATACACCATTATTGAAAACAATCAGAACAAACGACCTGATGTTTTACTATTTGTAAATGGTTTGCCTTTGGTTGTGATAGAGCTAAAAAATGCAGCCAGTGAAAATGCTAACATCAAAAGTGCTTATCAGCAAATACAAACTTACAAAGCCATAATTCCAAGTTTGTTTACTTACAATGCTATCTGCATTCTTTCAGACGGATTGGAATGTAAGGCAGGAAGTGTTTCGGCAGATTTGAGCCGCTATATGACTTGGAAAACATCAGATGGAATTAAAGAAGCATCACGTTTTAAACCACAATTAGAAACCTTGTTGAAAGGAATGTTGCAACCTGCAACGCTTTTAGATTTAGTTCGCAATTTTATTGTATTTGAAAAATCGAAAAAAGAAGATGCAAAAACAGGATTGATACAAATTCAAACCGTTAAAAAATTAGCGGCATATCATCAATATTACGCAGTAAACAAAGCCGTTCAATCTTCTGTTGTTGCTTCGGGCATTAATGGAGATAAAAGAGGCGGTGTGGTTTGGCACACGCAAGGTTCGGGCAAAAGTTTGAGTATGGTTTTTTATTCGGGAAAACTTATCACTTCACCCGAAATGCGAAACCCGACCATTGTTGTAATTACCGACCGTAATGATTTAGACGACCAGTTATTTGACACTTTTGCTTCTTCGGTTCAGTTGCTAAGACAAGAACCAGTTCAAGCAGAAAACAGAGAGCATTTAAAAGAACTTCTGAAAGTGGCAAGTGGTGGAATTGTGTTTGCTACCATTCAAAAATTTTTACCTGATAACAATAAATCCATTTACGACCAACTTTCCGACCGTAAAAATGTAGTGGTAATTGCAGATGAAGCCCACAGAACGCAATACGGTTTTGAAGCAAAGTTAGTAGATGAAAAAGATAAAGAAACTAAAGAGGTAATCGGAAAACGAATTGCCTATGGTTTTGCAAAATACATGCGGGATGCTTTGCCAAATGCAACTTATATCGGTTTTACAGGCACACCCATTGAAGGCACTGACGTAAACACACCGCAAGTTTTCGGGAATTACATTGACCGTTACGATATTAAAGATGCTGTTGATGATGGAGCAACAGTTAAAATTTTCTATGAAAGTCGTTTGGCAAAAGTGAATTTAGACGAAGAAGGCAAACGATTAATTGAGGAATTTGATAGAGAACTTGAACAAGACGAAGAAGTAACTGAAAAGCAAAAAGCAAAAGCCAAGTGGACAAAACTTGAAGCTATTGTTGGAAATCAGCAACGAGTTAAAAATTTGGCAAAAGACATTGTTACACACTTTGAAAAAAGGCAAACCGTATTTGAAGGTAAAGCAATGATTGTAGCTATGAGCCGAAGAATCGCAGCCGACCTTTACGCAGCTATAATTGAATTAAGACCTGACTGGCACAACAATGATATGACGAAAGGTTTTATCAAAGTGGTAATGACAACAAATAGTGCAGATGGACCTGAAATTTCAAAACATCATACTACCAAGCAACAGCGAAAAGATTTATCTGAAAGAATGAAAGACCCTTCTGATGAATTGAAATTGGTAATTGTTCGCGATATGTGGTTGACTGGTTTTGATGCTCCTTGTTTGAATACTATGTATGTTGACAAGCCAATGAGAGGACACAACCTCATGCAAGCAATTGCAAGAGTTAACAGAGTTTTCAAAGACAAGCCAGGCGGCTTGATTGTGGACTATTTGGGAATCGGAACAGATTTGAAAAAGGCACTTTCATTTTATGGTGAAGCAGGTGGTAAAGGAGACCCAGCAGAAAACATTAATAAAGCATTTGAGATTTTCAAAGAGAAATTGGAAATCATTCAGCAAATGTTCAATGAAGACAGTGAAACACGAAAAGATATTTTGGTTGAAGAACCCGAAGCATATTATGAAAATAGTTTCAAATTCAATTACAGAAGATTCTTTGCAGTAAACGCACAGGAGAAACTTTCTATCATTTTGCAAACAGAGGAACATATTTTAGGATTGAAGGACGGCAAGGAAAGATTTATCAGAGAAGTAAGTTTATTGAGTCAAGCACTTTCACTTTGCATTACCAAGGAAGAAGTTCAACCACATTTGCCCGAAGTAGCATTCTTCCAAGCCGTAAAAGCAAGGTTAGCCAAGTTTGCTGCACCAATAGGCGGTGGAAGAACCGATTTAGAAATTGAAACCGCCATCAAACAAATTGTTGATGAAGCATTGAGCAGCGATAAAGTGATTGACATTTTTGATGCAGCAGGAATTGATAAACCCGAAATTTCAGGATTGGAAATTCTTTCAGATGAATTCCTTAGTGAAGTTGAAGGGATGCAGCACAAAAATTTAGCGATTGAATTATTGAAAAAGATTCTGAACGGTGAGTTGAAAGCAAGAGCCAAAACAAACCTTGTTAAGAGCAAGAAACTTTTAGAAATGCTAGAAGGTGCAATCAAACGCTATCAAAACAACTTGCTTACAACCGCTGAAATAATTCAAGAATTAATCAACATTGCCAAGCAAATAAAAGAGGCGGACAAAGAAGGTGAAAAACTAGGACTGACTAATGATGAAGTTGCTTTTTACAATGCACTTGAAATAAATGACAGTGCAGTTCAAGTTTTGGGAGACGAACAACTAAAACAAATTGCCCGAGAAATTGCCGAAAAAGTAAGAGCAAATGCGACAATAGACTGGACAATCAGAGAAAGTGCAAGAGCAAAACTTATGGTGCTTGTAAGGCGGACACTTAACAAATGGGGTTATCCTCCAGACAAACAACAAAAAGCAATTGACACGGTATTGAAACAAGCAGAATTATTCGCAGACAATTTAACAGCATGAGAACAAGTCAACGCACAGGTGTAAGCACATTTGCAAGCCGCACAAGCCCAAGCACAGACCAAAGCTTGCAAAAGAGCTTCCACCTTTCCCACCCAAACAAAATTGAATTAAAAAAAATCTCCTCCCCTTCTGAAAATAAAAAATACCCAACCGCACAACCCGCCACGACAAAGACGGAGAAACGCAGTATTGACAATGGTTTGCAAGGACGGTGGACAGAAGGCCAGCTTATAACAGCGGTTTGGCGTAATGGCGGGTTCAGTGCTTCGTATGACAGTTTTGTGGTTAATCATCTGCCAGCCAGCGGTCTCCGCATCAATCCGCTAGCTAGCGGATGGTGAAAATCGCCAACTTCTTAAACCCGCAAACCGTTATAAAACAAAAAAGGCTGTCTTTTTACAGACAGCCTTTTTTATGGTTTGAATTTTAACCTTTATAATTTTATATTTTTTGGTTCTTCTTTGTCGTCATCACAACAAGCTTTTCCTTCTTTATGAGAAGCTACACAAGCTTTATCACAGCTTTTCATGCACTCTTCTTCAGTTTTACAAGCTTTATCGCAACCTTCCATGCATGCACTTTCCATTCCAAACATTGCTTTGCATTTAGCCATATCAAATTTTCCATCAGCACCATACATGCTTTGGCACATTTCTTTTTGTTCAGGAGTACATTTCATGCTATCGCAATAAGCAGCGCATTCTTCTTTGGTCATTTCCATGCATTTGCTCATATCGCAATTGCCCATCATTAAGCAATGACTCATATCCATTGAATCCATTGCGTAGCATTCAGTTTTTGCACCATTTACCATTCCAGCTTGGTCAGTTTTACCACCTTGAACTGCTATATAAGGAGCAATTACTAAAGAAACAATTGACATTAATTTGATCAAAATATTCATAGAAGGACCCGAAGTATCTTTGAAAGGATCACCTACTGTATCACCAGTAACTGAAGCCTTGTGTGGCTCAGATTTTTTATAAAACATTTCACCGTTAATTTCAACACCTTTTTCGAATGATTTTTTAGCATTATCCCAAGCACCACCTGCGTTACTTTGGAAAATCCCCATTAACACACCACTTACTGTAACACCAGCTAATAAACCACCTAATACTTCAGGGCCAAAAGTGAAACCAACAATAATAGGAGTAATTAAAGCAATTGCACCAGGTAACATCATTTCTCTGATAGAAGCTTCCGTTGAAATAGCTACACATTTTTCATATTCTGGTTTAGCTTTATATTCCATAATTCCTGGAATTTCGCGGAATTGTCTGCGAACTTCTTGCACCATATCCATGGCAGCTTTTCCAACTGCTTGAATACATAATGCTGAAAATATAAATGGAATCATAGCACCAACAAATAAACCAGCTAATACATTTGCTTTATAAATATTGATGGCATCAATACCAGCAATTCCAACAAATGCAGCAAATAATGCTAATGAAGTTAATGCTGCCGAAGCAATGGCAAATCCTTTTCCAGTAGCTGCGGTTGTATTTCCAACTGCATCTAAATTATCGGTACGTTCACGCACTTCAGGAGGTAACTGACTCATTTCTGCTATTCCGCCTGCGTTATCCGCAATTGGCCCAAAAGCGTCAATGGCTAATTGCATTGCAGTAGTTGCCATCATACCTGCAGCAGCTATTGCCACACCATATAAACCTGCACAATAATATGAACCCATGATACCAGCTGCCAAAGTTAATATTGGAATAACTGTTGATTTCATTCCAACTGATAAACCACCAATAATATTAGTAGCATGACCAGTTGCTGATTGTCTAATAATAGACATTACAGGAGCTTTACCCATTGCGGTGTAATATTCTGTAACTATACTCATAATTGCACCAACTGCAGTTCCCACTAAAATAGCACCAAATACACCATTTTTAGTAAATTCAACACCACGTAAAGAAATAATTCCTTCTGGTAACATCCAGTTTACTATAAAATAAGAAGCGACAACAGTTAAAGCCATAGAAGCCCAATTTCCTAAATTTAAAGCATTTTGAACATTCGACTTGTCATCTTTAATAGTAACGAACCAAGTTCCAACGATTGAAAATAAAATTCCTAATCCACAAATTACCATGGGTAATAATATGGGCGACATACCACCAAAATTATCGGCAACAACCACTTCTTGACCCAAAACCATGGTAGCTAAAATAGTTGCTACGTACGAACCAAATAAATCGGCACCCATACCAGCTACGTCACCTACGTTGTCACCTACGTTATCGGCAATAGTAGCAGGATTTCTAACATCATCTTCAGGAATTCCAGCTTCTACTTTTCCAACTAAATCAGCTCCAACATCAGCAGCTTTAGTATAAATACCACCACCAACACGTGCAAATAAAGCAATTGATTCAGCACCTAAAGAAAATCCTGTTAATACTTCAATAGCAGTTTTAACAGTGTTTGTTCCTAAGTCAGCAAAAATATTTAGAAATACAATGAATAAACCACCTAATCCTAAAATAGCTAAACCAGCCACACCTAAACCCATTACTGTTCCACCAGTAAACGAAACTTTTAAAGCTTGTTTTAAACTAGTTCTAGCAGCTTGTGTAGTTCTAACATTTGCTTTAGTAGCTACTTTCATTCCAATATAACCAGCAGTAGCCGAGAATACTGCACCTATAATAAAAGCAATAGAGATAATCCAACTTCCGTGAATTTCTTTACCATTTACTTCATGAATAGTTCCTGAATAAGCCAATAAAGCTGCAGCAAAAACTACAAAAATACTTAACACTTTCCATTCGGCTTTTAAAAAGGCCATGGCACCATCGGCTATATAACCTGCCAATTCTTGCATGTTTTTATCACCTGCATCTTGCTTGTTAACCCAAGCACTTTTAACGGCCATTACTATTAGGCCAACTACACCCAACAAGGGTATTGCGTACATTACACTTTGTATCATTTATTTTATTGTATTGTTTGTTTTAATTTTTAAAGGTTGCGAAAATAGGTTTTATGAATTAAAACACCAACTTAGTTTTTAAAATGTAATCTTATATATTTATTAAGTGGTTTCATTCTCTAAACTAATTCACTGAATAACTTTGCTAATAAAGGTTCTGCAGTATTTGCAGCAGCAATAATTGATTCCATGCTTACTGTTTCATTTTCTTCAGGAAAACCTAAATCGGTAATTACAGAAATGGCACAAACAGGAATACCCATTTGAACAGCTACAATGGTTTCAGGAACGGTACTCATGCCCACTGCATCTGCTCCTAAAATATCTGCCATTTTGTATTCAGCCCTGGTTTCTAATGCTGGTCCTTGCACTGCAGCATAACAACCTTCGTGTAGTTTTATATTATTATGCTTTGCAATTTCACGCGCTTTTTCAATTAAAACCATACTGTAAGGTTCACTCATTTGAGGAAACCTTGGTCCAAATTCCTTATAATGTTTTCCTCGCAAAGGCGATTCTGGCATTAAATTCAAATGATCGGTTAGTAGCATTAATTCACTCACTTTTATGTTTCGGTTTAAGCCTCCCGATGCATTGCTGATTAACAGTTTTTGAATTCCTAAAAACTTAAAAACCCTTACTGGAAAAGTTACTTCTTGCATGCTGTAACCTTCGTAGTAATGAAAGCGGCCTTGCATAATTACTACCGGTTTTTTATTGATAAAGCCAAAAATTAATCGGCCGGTGTGGCTTTCCACGGTACTGATGGGAAAATGTGGAATGTCTTGATAGTTGATGGTGTCAATTACTTCACATTCATTTACCAAAGCGCCCAAACCTGTTCCTAGTATAATTCCTGTTTCTGGTTTTATTTGTGTTTTACTATTAATATAATCAATAGCTTCGTTTATTTTGGTCAACATAATTTAAAATTTGCTTGTTAAAATTGGTTTTATCGTTTTCGAAAAAGGCTATTTCCAATGGTAAATAATAAATTGGAAAGTTTTGAAGCAAAGCTTTAAACTCATCTGTCATTAAACGCATGCTGTCTTTTTCGGTACTTGTAATTATTTTGTTGGAGGATGAGTTGGCATCGAAAGCAGCTAAAAGTTTCTCCATTTCTTCGATTGTAAAATCGTGATGGTCGCCAAATTGCCACGCATCAATGATAGTATTTGAATTGGTTTCTAAATAATTTTCAAAACTGGTTGCCTTGGCAATACCACTAAACAATAGCAAATCGGTATTTTTTATTTCATGAATTGGCAAAATAGTATTGTTATAATAATGTACCAAATCGCTGAATTTTTGGTACGAAAAATATACTTTTTGATGTGCCAAAGGTTTTATTTCGGCAATAATTTGTTGTTTTTCCTTTTCGGCTAAATCAGCATTGCATTTGGTAACTATAATTATATCTGCCCGTTTGTAACCAGCTCGGTATTCTCGTAAAGTTCCTGAAGGTGTTAAATAATCTTGGGTAAATAAATTATTGTAATCGGTCAATAAAATATTCAATCCAGCTTTGATAGCGCGGTGTTGAAAAGCATCGTCTAATAAAATAATATCGGTTTCGGGTGCATCAAACAATAAGTTTGGAACACCAATCACCCTATTTTCCGAAACGGCTAAATCAATTTCATCTTTAAACTTTTGCTTAATTTGTCTTGGCTCATCGCCAATTTGGGCAGCCGTACTTTCATTGCTTGCAAAAAAATAACCAATGGTTTTTCGTTTATAACCTCGGCTTAAAACGGCAACTTTATTATTAGGTTTCAGTAACTGAATTAAGTATTCAATGTGAGGTGTTTTTCCTGTTCCGCCAAATGCCAAGTTTCCAACATTTATAATGGGTAATTCAAAGGAGGTTTCGGTCAATATACCTTTGTTATAGCATAAGTTTCGTATGTATAAAATACAGCCATATAATAAGGTTAAAGGTGCAACTAAAATTCGAAAAAGTGTCATCATATTAAAGCTTCGATATTAGGAAATAAAAATTGATTTTTGTTGAGTATTAAATGATTTTTGATTTCCGATTTGGAGATTATTGATTGAAAAAAGAAGTTTTGTTCCATACTAAAGAAGTAAAGTGCATTTTTGTTTTTTTAAAATTATCTGAGTTTTCTGTGAAAAATTTCGAAAAAATTGCGGAATGTTATATTTTCGATTGATGTGGACACCAACCGGGGATAAAAATATTTTACAGGTATTTTGTCAAAGTTTAAGACTTTGACAAAGTTTAAATCAAAAATACCTTAATTGCACCCGTGAAAGTTTTAATAATAGACGATGTAGCTGACTTACTAATTACTGGTTTACAAGAAATTGGTTATTCTGTAACTTATTTACCAAACATAAACCGAGCAGAAATCATTGCACTCATTGCACCCTTTGAGGTGTTGGTGGTAAGAACCAAAACGCTCATTGACAATGAAATTTTTGAGGCTGCCCAAAATTTAAAAATAATAGCTAGAGCAGGTAGTGGATTAGATAATATTGATTTAACCATTGCAGCGCAACGAAATATTAATTGTATAAATGCTGGGGAAGCCAATGCCGATGCGGTTGGTGAATTTACTTTAGGCGCTTTATTGAATTTATTTAGGAACATAAATATTGCCAATTCCCAAGTTCAAAATAAAATTTGGGACCGTGAGGGAAATAGGGGAATAGAATTGAACGGAAAAACAGTGGGAATTATTGGTTTTGGAAACACAGGAAAGGCTTTTGCCAAAAAATTATCCGGTTTTGAAGTAAATATTTTGGCATATGACAAATATTTATCAAATTATTCGAACCAAAATGTCCAAGAAGCAAATTTGGCCGAAATTTTCGAAAAAGCTGATATTTTATCACTTCACGTTCCACTAACTACCGAAACCAAAAATATGGTAAACAGAAATTTATTGGATAAATTTAAGAAAAAAATTTACCTGTTAAATATGTGTAGGGGAGAGGTTGTAAATATGCCTGAAACCATTGAATATATTAACAATAACATAATATTAGGTGCCGCATTTGATGTGCTTGAAAACGAAAAATTAACCACACTAAGCAACCAACAGCAAAAAGATTTTGACTACCTTATAAACAACAAAAAAGTAGTTTTATCACCGCATATTGCCGGTTGGACTTTTGAGAGTTATGAAAAAATTGCGCAAACCATACTCCTAAAATTAACTGACTTAAAATAAGCACAATAAAATTTCTTTAGCGGTTAATTGCTTCTACATTTGATTTATTAATCGAAACAGATTTAATTTACCGCACTTAAACTCAATCCAATTTATAATTTGCAACAAAAATTTACATGAGAAGGATATATTTATTACTAGCGGCCTTAATAGGCATTTCAGCCATTGCAACGGCCCAATCAAACTTGGGAGTTCTATCTGGCAAAGTCATTGATGAAACCACCAAAAAACCAATTGAATTTGCAACGGTTACCATTGAAGGTGGCGGAGGAACAAAAAAATCGAAATACACCGATAAAGAAGGGGAATTTGATTTTACGGCTATTCCTGCTGGAAATTATACTGTAAGCATCTCTTATACTGGTTATGGTAAGTCCATAACAAATGATGTGCCTGTTAATGGTGATAAAATCACCAATCGTGCTTTTACGTTAACTACCAAAAGTTTAAATGTTGTTTATGTAACTGACAAAATTCAATTAATAGAAGGAGATGCACCTACACAAGGCATTATTAAAGGGATTGCAAAACAAGGAAATCAGAATATAAATGCATTAGCAGGAAGTAAACGTGGTGTTGATTCTAGAGGGGGCGGAACTCCAAATATTGCAGGTTCACGTTCTGAAAATACTGCTTACTATATTGATGGTGTAAGGGTAACTGGTATTAGTTTGCCTGCTAACGCAATTGAAAATTTAGAAGTAATTACAAGTGGAACTCCTGCTTCTTATGGCGATTTTACCGGTGGAGCAATTAGTGCTACTACCAAAGCGCCAACCAAACAATGGATTCGCTTTTTAGAATACAGAACATCTAGTCCTTTCTATGGCTATTTGGATAATTCGCAACACAATGAATTTACCTCATTTATATCTGGTCCAATTTTATTAAGAGATAAAGGTAACAGAGATAGAGAAAAAATATTAATAGGATTTACCAATTCAATTAGAGCTGCTTATGCATTAGATGGTGGTTTACCCGCTGTAGATATGTACAAAGTGAAAGATGCCAAAATGAAAGAAATAGAGGCAACTCCTGTTAGACCAAATTCATTAGGTTCATTGGTTCCCGCTGGTGAATTTTTAAGAAAAAGCGATTTAGAAAAAACAGATTATCGTGTAAACGCTTCTGGTTATAACGTAAGTGCTAGTGGTAACTTTAACTACCAACCTAATAATAATATAAACGTAAAATTAGGTTATATCTATAATTTCTTCAATCAAAATAATTGGAATAGCTATGCTTCTCTTTTAAATACTGCTAACAATTCAGTTTCGCAAGGATACAGAACGGTAACTTATTTACAGTTTACCCAAATGTTTAACAAAAAAGAAGATACTACTAAAGCAAGACTAGAATCTGCAATTACTAAAGGTGTAAAAATTTCGGATGCTTATTATACTGTTAGGGTTAGTTATGAACGTAACTTCTCTGAAACTTTTGATCCCAATAATGGCAAAGACTTTTTTAAATATGGTTATGTAGGAAAGTTTAAAACTTATAATGCACCTGCTTATACCAATGTTAGAAAAGGATATCAATCACCAGTTGATACCATTACTTTAAAAGATGGTAAACAACTTTTCCTAACAGGTTACACACGTCAAACAGGATTTAGAGATACCGCTTTCCGTTTTACCAAAGCTGACTTTAATACTGTAAGAGGAAATTATACGCAAGCATTCTTAAATTATTATGGTGCAAATAATTTTGCAAACTTTGCTCCTTTAAGAGGTTTGGGTGCTTTGCAAAATGGTGACGATCCACTTTCTATTTATTCAGGTATGTGGGGAAATGTAGGTGATATTCAAACAGGATATTCAAAAAGTTTATTTGAAAACTATATTGTTTATATTGAATCAAATGCCACCATTGCACCTCGTAGAAACTTAAAAGCAAAACATAATTTGCAATTTGGATTAACTTACGAACAACGTATTCAAAGAAATTACTCTTTGTCGGCTGGTAACTTATGGAACTTAATGCCATTATTAGCTAACCGCCAATTCTCAGGATTAGATTCAATTGGATATGCAAAATTTGATGCAAACGGAGTTTTTCAAGATACCATTACTTTCGACAGAAGAATAGTAGCTGCTGACCAAACTGAATTTGATAAAAATTTAAGAGATAAATTAATTAGTACAGGCGCAACAGATAATAATGGAAACCTTATTACTAGCCAAACTTATATTGATGTAAATTCATATTCGCCTGGAACGTATAATTTAAATATGTTTTCGGCAAATGATTTATTAAATAACGGAAATTCGTATGTTGGTTATTTTGGTTATGACCATTTAGGAAACGAAGTATCAGGTAAACCTGGAATTAATGAATTTTTCAAAAACAGAATCTTAGGAGCTTATCAGCCAATATATGCTGCAGCTTGGATTCAAGATAAATTCCAATTCAAAGATTTAATTTTACGCGTTGGTTTACGTGTTGAAAGATTTGATGCAAATCAATTAGTATTACGTGATCCTTATTCAATGGTTCCAATTTTATCGGCAGGGGAAATTAGAACAGCCGCACCAGGTTCATTGAAAATAGAAAAAGATGCAATTCCTTCAGTAGTTCAAAATGATTGGAAAGTATATATTAATACTGATAATTTTAGCTCAAATACTTATGGTGTAGCTGGTTTTAGAAATGGTAATAATTGGTATGACAAAAACGGTAATCCTGTTTCTGATCCAGCAGCTATTCAACGTGCAGCAGGAACCAGTCAAAATATTCCTTATGTTGCGGATGCTAAAAGTCCAAAAGTACCAACAGCAGCTTCTTTTAAAGATTACGTGCCAGATGTAAAAATTTCACCTCGTGTTTGGTTCTCTTTCCCTATTAATACTTCTTCTCAATTCTACGGTACTTACGATATTTTAAATCAAAGACCAGGTGGAAATGTTGCTCAAATTGATGATTATTTTTACTTATCAAACAGATTAACAGGTGTTATTGCAAATCCTGATTTGAAAATGACCCAAGTAACTGCTTATGAAATTGGTTTCCGTCAACAAATTGGTAAAAATTCAGCCATTGGTTTAATAGCTACTTACAGAGAAAATAGAAATATGACTCAATTATATAGCTTTATTCAAGCTTGGCCAAATACTTATACTACTGTAGGAAATATAGATTTTTCAACTGTTAAATCTGTAGGATTAGAGTATAAATTAATTGACATGGGAAATGTAAATATTGATGCAAATTATAACTTACAGTTTGCTGATGGTTCTGGTTCAAATATTTCATCAAGCTCAGCTTTAATTCAAGCTGGTTTGCCAAATACTAGAACAATTTTCCCTTTAGATTTTGATACCCGTCATACTTTTAAAACTAACTTTGATTTCCATTATAAAGATGGTAAAAAATATGATGGTCCTATCATTGGGGGTAAAAAAATATTGGAAAATGCTGGCTGTAATTTTATTTTCTCAGCTTATTCTGGTCGCCCTTATACTCAAAACTTAACTGCTACACCTGATGCACAATCAGGAGCAGCTACTAGAAGTTCAATTAAAGGAACACCAAACGGAGCTAATTTACCAGCTCAATTTAATGTGGACATTAACATTGATAAGAACTTTACTATTAAAAATGGTAATGCAGGAGCTAAAGTTAAAGAATACCGCATGCGTGTATTCTTAACAGTAACTAATTTATTAAATGCAGCAAACGTAACTAGTGTATATAGATATACAGGTAGCGCTTACAGCGATGGTTATTTAAGTTCACCATTTGCAGCTGATCAAATTAGAACTGCAACCAATGCTCAATCGTTTGTTGACTTATATAATACAAGAATGGTAAATTCTGACAGATTTTTATTACCACGCTTAACACGTATTGGAATTTCAGTTCAGTTTTAAAAAAGAAAAAAATAATTTTATGTTAAACTTTAAAAATATAAAAACAGCAGCATTATTTTTAAGTGCTTTAGGATTTTGTTTAAATCTTCAAGCTCGTGAAAATATTGGAAAAGGAAATTTAGCGGGTAAATCAGCTAACGAAAATCCTTCATTCAAATCAAGTAATCCTTTATCTAAAATGGGCGCTGGTTGCTTACCAGCAACTGCTCAAAAAGAACTTTCAGTAAACAATGTTAGAACCATTATATTAAATGGTGGTGACATGTGGTGGAATTTAAGTAACGCACGTTACGAAGTTCCTAAAGTTCAAACTGGTCAAGTGGCAAAAAACTCTTTGTTTTCAGGCGCACTTTGGATTGGTGGAATTACTCAAGGAAATTTAAGATTAGCAGCGCAAACATATCGTCAAACTGGTAACGATTTTTATCCAGGTCCATTGCAAATTGATGGTTCTGCTAGTATTTCTGCCGATAGATGTAAAACTTTTGATAAAGTTTGGACAGTAACCCGTTCTCAAATTGCTGCTCATATTGACGGAGATCCTTTAAACGCTCCAGTTGATATTCAACAATGGCCAGGTAACGGTAGTACTGGTGAAGCTAAGTTTTTAGCACCATTTTTTGATGCTAACAATGATGGAGTTTATAGCTACGATGAAGGTGATTATCCTACTTTTAATCAAGGTGAAGCTGGCTTAGCTTCTATACCTGATCAAATGATGTTTATTTGTTATAATGACAAAGGAAATATTCATACTGAAACTCAGGGTTTGCCTTTAAATTTAGAATTTAGATTACAAGCATTTGGTTTTGCTACCAATGACGAAGTAAATAACATGACTTTTTATAAAACTACTATCATAAATAGAGGTACTGAAATTATTGATAGCTGTGTATTTGGTCAATGGGTAGATCCTGATTTAGGTAATTATGTAGATGATTACGTAGAATGTGATGTAAAAAGAAATTTAGGAATTTGTTATAATGGTGATGATAATGACGAAGGTATATTAGGTTATGGATTAAATCCACCAAGTATTGGGGTAAACTTTTTTGAAGGTCCACTAAATGAAAATGGAAAACAAATTGGTTTAACAAAATTTGTTTATTATGATAATAACCAATCTCAACAAGGAAATCCATCTAATCCTGCACATTATTGGAACTATTTAAATGGCCGTTGGAAAGATGGACAACCAATTACTTATGGTGGTAATGGAAGAGGTGGCTCTGATACTGCTAGTTATATGTTCCCCGGTTCTACCGATCCTGGTAAAAGAGCTGCGTGGACAGAAAGAATTGCAGGAAATACTCCCGCTGATAGACGTTTTTTACAAACTGCAGGTTCCTTTAAATTATTGCCAGGTGCAGTAAATAAAGTAACAATTGGTGTAGTTTGGTCAAGAGCAACTACTGGTGGTGCTACTGGTTCATTTAATTTATTAAAAGAAGCTAGTGATAAAGCAACAGTTTTATTTAAAAATAATTTTAAAATTTTAAGAGGACCAGAATTTGATGATAATGCAGTAAAAATTACTGAATTAAACCGCGAATTAGTAATCAATATTATTAATGCTGAAAAACCAGAAGCTTTTAAAGCAAAAGTATCAGGTTTATGCACTGATTCAACTGACTATAAATTCCAAGGTTACCAAATTTACCAACTTAAAATTCCTACTACTCCAAGTGATTTCTCTGATAGAGACCAAGCTAGATTAGTGGCTCAATGCGATTTACAAGATGGTATTGGTTTTATAGTTAATATAGTAAATGACCCAGATTTAGGAAATGTAAAGAAAATAATGGTAAATGGTGAGGATAAAGGTATTCGTCATTCATTCCAAATAACGCGTGATGTGTTTTCAATTGAATCAGATCAAACTTTGGTAAACTATAAAAACTACCATTTCTTAATAGTTCCTTATGCAGCTGTTACTAATTGTGTAGATGAAGCTTTACAATATTTATCAGGCTCAAAACCAGTAATTATTTCATGCACACCTCATTTATCATATGGACACCAACAAGGAACTCAAATAAATGGTGGTTATTCTAATGGTCCTGCTTTAACTAGAGTTGAAGGTATTGGAAACAGTGGTAACTTTTTAAATCTATCAAAACAAACAATTGAAGAAGCTTTAGTTGCTCCATATTTTTCTAAAAAACCAAAATATGTAGAAGGTCAAGGTCCTGTTATCATTAAAGTGGTAAATCCATTTAAAGTTCCTTTGGCAGATTTTAGATTATTTATCAATGATAACTCGGCAAATACTAAAATAAGTGATTCTCTTTCAAGAGCAAATGCTAAATGGTATATTGTAAATACAATTACAAATGATACTTTTTTAGGTAAAAGAAATTTAGAATTAAATAATGAACAAATTTTTGAACAATTAGGTTTATCAGTAACTGTAAGTCAAGTTGCAGCTCCTGGCGATCCAAATAATAGTACTGATTTATCTAATGGTTTTGTAGATGGTACAATTACTTTTTCTGATCCTACAAATCGTTGGTTACAAGGCGTGCCAGATGGTATGATAGCTATTCCTCCTTTTAATTGGATTAGATCTGGTAACACTGGAACTCCAGATTTTGGAAACGTAGGTGAACATGATTATTTTAGATCTATTGGTGGTAGTAAAGTAGCAATTGACCCTAGAAAACAATTTGGAAATATTTTAGGTGGAACTTGGGCTCCTTTTGAATTAGCTGCAAAAGCTACTTCAACTAAATCTGCTACAAATCAATATACAAGTAGTTATGGCCCTGGACTTAGTTTAACTCCTAATACCAATCAAATATCTGAAGATAATCCTTTATCAACTTTACAAGGTGTAGATGTTGTTTTTACAAGTGATAAAAGCAAATGGTCGCAATGTATAGTTTTGGAAATGGGTGAAAACAGAGAGCAAAATATTGGAAATGTTGCCAAAGGCAATATCAGGTATTCACTTTCATTAGATAAAAATGGTAACCAAATACCAGGAAGCTATGGTTTAAGCTGGTTCCCAGGTTATGCTATAAATGTAGAAACTGGCGAAAGATTAAATATTATTTTTGGAGAAGATTCATCGTTACCAACTGAAAATGGTGCTGATATGATTTGGAATCCTACAAGTAGTTTCTTTGACAAATTCTCAAATAATGCGATTCCTTCATTTGGTGGAAAACACCACGTTTATATTATGGGAGCAAAAGAACTTAAAATTGGTTCTAATGTACTTTACAAAGGACCTAAATATGATGGTTGCGCTAGCTATAATACATTAATGGCTGTAAATAGTCCTTCTGAAGATCCAAATCAATTAAAAAAACGTTATTTCTTATCACAGTTTATGTGGGTTACCATGCCAATACTTTCAATGAGTTCATATTTAAACTCAATGGCAGACGGTATTGTTCCAAATGAAGCAACTGTAAAATTAAGAGTAAAACGTCCTTTTGCTAAATATATAAATAATATTGATACTCCTTTAGTAAATGCTGGTCAACCTTTATATGAATTTAACACAGCAAGTATTGCTCCTGAAATAAATAATAAAACTGCTGGAAATAAAGCAATGGATATGATTAACGTTTCCCCTAATCCTTATTATGCTTATAGCGGTTATGAAGATCCAGGAAATGCTTTAGATAATAAAGTGAAAATTATTAATACGCCAAAAAAATGTACTGTTTCTATTTATACTCAAAATGGATTTTTAGTTCGTAGAATTAACAAAGACGATGATGCTAAAACTTATATTGAGTGGAACTTACGTAATGATGCAAATGTTCCAGTATCAAGCGGTGTATATTTAATACATATAGAAGCTCCTGGAATTGGTGAAAGAATTATAAAATGGTTTGGTGTAATGCG
>CAIUQQ010000059.1 GCA_903901345.1 uncultured Bacteroidota bacterium
ATCGTAAATGGCTAATTCTAAGTTAGAATGATTTTTAAAATCAATAGAAACTGTAATATTTTGACTAGTTGGATTTGGGTATATTACCGTTGAAATTTCATTTATTTCATGGGTAAATGTTCCACCATTTGTTTTATTTTTGTTTAAATTTACATCAGTATAAACTAAATAATCTCCAGGTAAAATTGAAACTATTTTGTTTACATCAGTAATATTTATTGAATCGTATGAAATGTAATTATACCACCAACCTGTATGATGAAATACGGGTGTAATATTTAAACTTACCACATCAAAATTTCCAATAATTATAGCATTCATGCTATCATGACTTACTTTTAAAACCTTGCCAGTGCCACTCACATTATAAGTATAATTATCTGAACCAAACGAAACATGTTGTTTTAGTTTTGCTAATTTGCTGATTGCATTGTACACCGACATTCTATTGGCATCAGTTTGAAAACTCCAATTAAACGGCTTGTTTCCAGTTCTACCATTTGTATTTATTGAAACATCATAACCTAGTTCACCACCTTGCCATAGCATTTTTGGACCTTTTAATGGTAATAATAAAGCGTGATAGGCTTCTGATCTTTTCAATGCTGTATTTAAATTTTTAGAACTATAAGAACCAGATGCATTTCCATACTGCAAAGTTGAGAACATCACTCTTTCTTCATCGTGACTTTCGGCATAAGTTACTAAATTGGGATAAGCAAATTGGCGATTTTTATAATTTCCCCAACTCAAATCGGCTTTTGAATTATTATAACCCATATTTGCTTCAGCATAATTTTCGGTCATTTTGCCCCAAAGCATAAAACCCATATTTGCCAATACTTTTTCTTCATCATTTGCTCCCAAATGTTCTAAAATCAAATAAGTATTAGGTGAATATTTAACTATTTCGCTTCTTATTCTACTCCAAATATCTATCCTCGATTGATCAAAAGTACTCCAAGTATTTACGTCACCAATTGTATTTTTTTGAGTAAATCCTTTTGATAAATCAAAACGATAACCGTCAATATTATATTCTGTAATCCAATATTTTAAAACCCTATCTACAAAATCTTTAGTAGGTTGCGCTTCGTGGTTATAATCGTAACCGACTCCATAAGGATGCATATCTACTTGGTTAAACCAAGGATTATTAGCAGTTGGTTGTCCATATTGCCCTGCACTTTTATCAAAATACATTCTTACTTGCGGATTTTGACCAAATGAATGATTTAAAGCAATGTCCATTACCACTGTCATGTTTCTTTTATGGCATTCGTCTATCAATTCTTTGTATGAATTTTTGTTACCATAATATTTATCCAAAGCAAAATAAAACATGGGATTATAACCCCAACTTTCATTTCCTTCAAATTCATTTACAGGCATTAATTCAATACAATTTACGCCTAATTTTTGTAAATAATTCAAAGTATCTTTGAGTGTATTAAAGTCATGCGTTCCTAAAAAATCGCGTAATAACAACTCATAAATTACTAGTTTATCATTATTGGGTTTGGTAAATGAATTGTTTTTCCAATCAAAAGTATTTTGACCCGTTTCTAAAACCGAAACTATTTCTGTGGTTTTTCCGGTAGGATATGGTTTTAAATTCGGGTAAGTAATATTACTTATCCATTTGTCGTTAAATGGATCTAAAACCTTGTCGGCATATATGTCTGCAACTCTTAACTGCACATCATCTATACAATATTGAAAGCCATATTCAGTTCCTTTTTTCAATCCATTTATTCTTATCCAATAACGATTTCCATCAGGCGTTTTATTCATTTGATAATTGGGATCAAACTCCCAATTATTAAAATCACCTAGTACATAAATATAACTTTTATATGGTGCAAATAATTGCAATATTACACTTGTATCGTTTATATAATTTATTCCATCTATAATTCCATTTGGAGTAACTGCCACATTACTATATTGTTTGCTTAAAATATATGAAGTATCGTAATATTTTAAACTGTTTTTGGTTCCTTCTAAAACAAATTTTATTTTACCATAACCTATATTACTAAATATGTTTTTGTAGGTTAATGAACTATCATTTGTTATTGATGAAATCAAATTTCCATTTGCATATAATTTTAAGTCACCAATGTCTGATGAAGAACAATTCACAGTAACTGAATCTGAAACATTATAAAAAGTTCCTTTTGTAGGTGAATTTATTTTTAACTGAAAACTTCCTTGATTAATATCAACAAAAATATCAGCACCACCAGTAGCTTTTCCTTCTTTACTTCCATCAGCATTTCTAAAAACCATGGCTAGCTTTAAAACTTGTTCCCCACTTGGCACTCCATAAAAACTTCTAATATTTCCAATATTTAAGGTATAAACATTAGTAGTTCCCACTCTTGTTAATAATGCCTTTGGCAAATTAGTTGTCCAGTTTGTAAGTACATACTTCCAATCGCTACTCGAAGTACTAAGATTAGTAATAACGCCAGTATGCGCATAAATTACCGATTGATTTAATAATCCAGCAGTTCCCAAATCGGCATTATAAGTAAGTACTACATTATTAGTTTCCGCAGTAGCAAAACTTGGAGTAATGGTTACAATTTGAGCATTTAGTTCTAATAAAGTTAATATAATAAAAGTTAATGTGTATAATAATTTTGTTTTGAATCTTATAGTATAAAGCATTTAGTATTTTTTAGGTTGCTAAAATAATATTTTTATGTTAAAAAATTAATTTTTTGAAATAAATATTTTTTTATAAATTGCACCCACTAAATACTAAAAAAAATGAAAAAAATCTTACTAATGACAGCGGCAATGGTAACCATGAGTGGTTTATTTGCAAAAAAAGTAGCCATCGTGGTTGACATGACAGGCCAAACAGTTACAGCAGCAGGTGTTCACGTTGCTGGTAACTTTCAAGGATGGAATCCTAGTACTTCTGTATTATTTCCAGTACCAGGAAAAACTGGTTTTTTTGGAAATATATTTGACATCAATGCAGGACAAGTGATTGAATTTAAAGCCATCAATGGTGATTCTTGGGGTGGCGCAGAAGGTGTTCCAGCAATTTGTCAAAAAGGACATTCATTAAATGGTCAATCAAATGATAACCGTTGGATGTACATTGACTCTATGGCTAATGACACTTCAATTATTAACATTAAATATGCTGCATCGGCTCCTGCTGGAAAATATGCAGTGCGTCTAGCTGTTGATTTAAAAAATGAAACAGTTAGTTCAAATGGCGTTCATTTAGCGGGTTCATTACAAGGTTGGGATCCAGCTAAAACAATGATGGCTAACTTATATGCAGGTAAATTATATGAAATTATCATGACGCTTGATACAGGTGCACACCAATACAAATTCATAAATGGAAATGGCTGGAGTTCTTCAGAAAGTGTACCTTCTACTTGTGGAGTTGGAAATGACAAAAACAGAGAAATAAGTGTATTAGCTGATTTAGCTGTAAACAAAGTTTGTTTTGGATCATGCGTTGCATGCCCTGCTGCTCCAATCCCTACTTACTCTTTACGTTTCCAAGTTGACATGAGTAGCTCTAATTGTGATGGTGGTTTTGATTCAGTAACTGTTGCAGGTGCTGGTGCAAAATTAACTGCATTTGGTCAAGGCATTAGAATGAATCAAATGGGAACTTCAGGAATTTATGCATTTACAGTTAATGATTTAGATTCAGGTGAAGCAAACTTCAAATTCCGTTTCCACAAAAATGGTAACACTAACTGGGAAGGTGGAGACAATAGAGTTTTAGCTTTAACTAAAAATGATACAGTAAAAGTTACTTGTTTCGGTTCTAGAGTAGTTGGTCCTTGCCCAAGCAAGCCAGCAACTTCAAAAATTACTTTTGTAGTTGATTTTACTGGAACTGGTGCTCCAACTCCAGCAAGTAAAATTTATATTATAGGTGATTTTACAAAACCACAATGGCAAGCAGGTGCAGTTGAAATGACTCAAATTGCTGGTAAACCAGGAATTTATTCAGTTTCTTTCGATTCAATTTGCCCAGGAAAAGTAAACTACAAATTCACTAATGGTGATGTTAATATTAAAACTAACGAGGAAGATTATGATTCATTAAATCGTAGTTGTGTAGAGTCTAATGGTATTGGTGGTTTTAACCGTGTATACGTTAGAACAGTAGCTAGCCCGGTTACAGTTTCTTACCAATTTAGCAAATGTGTTACTGGTTACACTAGCGTAAGCGAAGCAGCTTTTGCTAGCCAAGTTACTTTATACCCTAACCCTACTAACGATTATTCAGTGTTAGCATTTAACGATCGCTCAAATTCACATAATGTAACAATTTTAGATTTAGCAGGTAAAACTATTCGTACTTATAACAACTACGAATTAGCTACTTTAAAAATTGAACGTAATGAATTAAAAGCAGGTATTTACTTTGTAAATGTTGTAAATAGCGACAACCAAAGTGCTACTATGAAATTAATGATTCAAGAATAATTTAGAATTATAATTATAAAAAAAAGCTGCTTGAAGATTATTTCAAGCAGCTTTTTTTTGTTATTGTCCTATTGCAGCTAGCAGCCATTTTAAAGTCTTCTATTGATAACTTCTAAAGTACTTTTTTTCCAACTAATAAAATCGCCAGCTATAATATGTTCACGGGCTTCGCCAACTAACCATAAGTAAAACGAAAGGTTTTGAATGCTGGCAATACTTGCACCCAAAAACTCATTGCATTTGATTAAATGCTTTAAATATGCTTTTGAATATTGAGGAGTAAAAACATCATCCAAAGGAGAAAAATCGTTTTTCCACTTTTCATTTTTAATATTAATTATTCCTTGACTGGTAAAAATAAAACCATGTCGCGCATTCCTAGTAGGCAATACACAATCAAACATATCAATTCCTAAGGCAATACATTCTAAAATATTTTCAGGAGTACCAACGCCCATTAAATACCTAGGTTTGTCTTTGGGTAAAATATCGCAAACCAATTCCGTCATTTCATACATCATTTCGGCTGGTTCACCAACTGAAAGTCCACCAATAGCATTTCCTTCTCTTCCTTGCTCTGCAATAAAATTAGCGCTTTCAATACGTAAATCTTTAAATGTAGAACCTTGAACAATGGGAAATAAAGCTTGCTTTTTGCCATATAAATCCTCCGTTGAATCAAACCTGTCAATGCATCTTTTTAACCAACGATGCGTTAAACCCATAGAGTTTTTAGCATAATTATAATCACAGGGATAAGGAGTACACTCATCAAAAGCCATCATAATATCTGCACCAATTTGACGCTGAATATCCATGACCGATTCAGGCGAAAAAAAATGTTTACTTCCATCTAAATAAGAACGAAACTCAACACCTTGTTCATTAATTTTCCTGATTTCATTTAAACTAAAAACCTGAAAACCGCCACTGTCTGTTAACATCGGTTTATCCCAATTAATAAATTGGTGAATACCACCTGCATTATTAATTACTGAAGTTCCTGGCCTTAAATAAATATGGTAAGTATTGGCTAAAATTATCTGTGCTTTTATGCGTTCAGCAAGCTCAGTTTGATTCACACTTTTTACAGTTCCTTGAGTACCTACAGGCATAAAAATAGGCGTTAGTATTTGACCTCTATCAGTGTCAATAACACCTGCTCGTGCCTTAGAATTAGCATCAGTATGGTTTATAGTAAATTTCATTTGAGAAAAATTAAATGGTTAAGCAAAAAAATGTTTGCTTAAAAGTAATGACAGTTATTCAAAATGCAAGCTTATTTGAATAAGCTGCGGATAAATAGATTCTATGGCTTGTGTGTATGGATAAATATCACGGTATAAAGCACTGCCAAAAGTTTGGCAAGTTTTTATTTCGGGAGAAAACTTAAAATATTCAAAATAAATATCCATACCAATACCTGCTTCCCAACCAAAAGTAATTGGATTCAATGAAACTACAGGATTTTGATATCCCCTAGTTCTATCTTTGGTACTTCCAAAATCATAACTAAAACGAGGACCAGCAACTACATAAGCCCTGGTGTTTTTTCTGCGTTCCGATTTATATTTTATCAATAATGAACCATCGCAATAGGCCGATTCTACTTTTACAATTTTTTGAGAATTATCAAAATCATAAACTACATTTCGTTGAACAAATGAAATAACAGGCGCCATTAAACGAATGTCCCAACATTTTCCTAATCTAAAATTGGTAATGGCACCTAATCCAATTCCAGGAAAGTTAGTTACTCCAACATTTCTTAATGAATCTGAGGCCATAAAATCAGGACGAGTTTCAACTTGCATTCTTCCAATATTTGATGCTAAAGAAAATCCAAAATGAAATTTCTGACTATCATATTGAGGCAAGTTTGGTTGTGCTTTTGTTGCATTACTATGCAATAAAACAACAGTTAAAAAACAGATAAGATACCTGCTATAAAATTTAACTGAATTTATTTGTTGGCGATGTATATTGTACAAGTTCCGAATGTTAATGGCTGCACAATAATATTGTTAAAACCGCAATTACGCAAGTGTTTTGCAAATTCTTCTCCCTCAGGAAAATATTTTACACTTTCAGGAAGGTAATTATATGCATTTCCGCTTTTTTTATTGACCAAACGTGAAATGTTTGGCAAAATAAATTTAAAGTAAAAACCAAAAATTTGTTTGATGGGAAATGCTTTTGGATTTGAAAATTCTAAAACTACCAACTTTCCTCCTACTTTTAAAACCCTATTTATTTCATTAAGACCTTTATCTAAATTTTCAAAATTTCTTACACCAAAACTCACTGTTACCGCATCAAAATAATTTGTATCAAACGTTAAGTTTTCACTGTCGCCTTTAACCATTTCTATTTTTTGGGTTAAGTTAGCTTTAGCAATCTTGATTCTTCCTACTGCAAGCATTTGCTCCGACAAATCTAAACCAATAATTTTAGCAGGATTCAGTTGTTTGTTAATTTCTATTGCTAAATCGGCAGTGCCAGTTGCCACGTCTAAAACTATTTGTGGATGTATACTTTTTAAATGAGCAATTGCTTTTTTACGCCAAATTGTATCAATTCTTAGTGACAAAAAACGATTCAAAAAATCATACCTAGAAGCCACGTTATCAAACATTTCTTCTACTTGTTCCTTTTTTGATTTACTAGAATTATAATCAGGTTTTACTATTTTCATGTTTTGGAATTATAGTCGCAATATTAACTAATAGAATTACGAACACGTTGAAAAAACTCACGTAACGCAGTTGATTTATCTTTGTTCTCCAATTTCACCCTTTCTAAAACATCAATAGCGCCTAAAATATGGGTTAGCTTTTCACCTTCATCACTTCCTTCTACCTCAATTGATATTGTCTTTTCATCCAATAAGTTTTGTTCTGCTAATTGCAATTCTTCTATTGAATAAGTTTCAACTAAGTGTTTTATAACTGGTAATTTCATTTTTTATTTTTTTAATAAATAAGGAAAGGATTATAACAATAATCCAATCATTTTTTCAACGCCTTCTTCTTTTGCAGTTGTATCTGCCGAAAGTACTTCACCATTTTTTACTACTACAAAATACGGTAAATTGGTTACACCACCAAATTTTCTGGCTGCAGGATTTTCTTCTGCATTTACGTCCAAAAACAAAATATCGTTGTATTCTTCTTTATTGGAAATTTTAGTAAATTTTGGAGCAAATAAGCGGCATGTTCCGCACCAGTTTGCAAAGTATTTTATAACTACTTTAGAATTGTTTTTAATTAATTCATCAAATTCAGAGTCAGTTGTTTTTGTTACCATGTTGTTGTTTTTTACGTTTTCAAATATTAATTTATAAAAAGTATAATCAAACTACTTTTTGTATAATTATTAACAGTAAACCTTTAAGTATTGTTTCATTTATAAAAAGTAAATGCATAATAATATTACAATTATATTTTGCTAAAACATTATTTACCAGTATAGTAATTAAAAAATATTTTGTTTTTAATTACAAAATTATATATTTGATTATACAAATTTATTGAAACCATGAAAACAGTTAAACCTTTTCTTATAGTAATAGCAATAATATTTTTAGCATTATGGTTAGGTTCTTTTGCTTTAAATGAAAAATGGCATTATGAAAAATCAATTTCAGTGAATGCAACTCCCGATAAGATTTATAAATTAACAACTGATTTAAAAAATTGGGAAAAATGGAGTCCGTGGTATGGTTTAGATCCAAATACAAAATGGACTTTTAGCGATACAACATTTGGTGTAGGAGCTTGGTATACTTGGAGTAGCGAAAAAAGAAAAGTAGGGAAAGGAAAAATTACAATCATTGAGGCAATAGAAAATCAATCGAATAAATATAAATTAGAGTTTGAAGGAATGAATGCCAGTACTGCTGGATTTGTGCTAGAACCCGAAGGTGATTTTAGTACAAAAGTTACTTGGACTTTAGATGGAGAAAATAAAGGAATGTCAAAATGGTTTGGTTTTGCAATCGGTGTTTTTATGAATGAAGATTACGAAAACGGTTTGGCAAATATTAAACGAAATTGTGAAGCCAAGTAAATAGCTGACTATTTAAGCTTCTGTCCTCTAGCTATTGGCTACTAGCAGTTTTTTGAATTTAAACTCATTATCATCAATTTAGGGGCATACCTTTTTGTCTGCCTATTTTACAAAGAGTTTTCATTAACTAAAAAATTTCAAAGTTTATCACTTTGGTTTTGCTTTTTTTATAAATGCTATTCCATTTGTGATAAAACCGCTCCTCAATTAAATAATTAGTTGCCAATTTTTTCGCATCTAATTATTTAAAATTACCTTTTAAATAATTAAAGAAATTTTTTTATAAATATATGTTGTTTTTTTATTGCAAGCTTGCTTATTTGCAAGCATGATAAAAAAGATAATCTTTTCAATAACAGTATTTTTTAGTTTAATAGGCCAATTAAAAGCCAACGATTCTACCAAAATAGTTTTAAAAACCTTCAATCCTGAACCATACCAAGGCGAATTGTTTAAACTAATTGGTCAGGTAATTACCAATTTACATTACCACAAAATTCCTATTGACAACAAACTTTCGGAGGAGCTTTTAAGCAATTATATCAAGCATTTAGATCCATTGCATTTGTATTTTATTCAAGCCGATATTACTGAATTTGATAAATATAAATACAGTTTAGACGATGATTTATTGAATGGAAATGCAAATGCTGGTTTTGATATATATAACAAATATCAAAGTAGGTTAGAAGAAAGAATTAACTATGCTTTTGATTTACTGAAAACAGAAATGAGTTTTGATAATCAAGATTCATTTTTATATAAAAGAGAAGATATAAACTTTACCAATTCAATAGGCGAGCTTGATAAACTTTGGCTAAATAAAGTAAAATATGAAGTTTTGACTTTAAAATCGGATGGTAAAGATTACAAAACTTGTGCTGAAATAGTAAGAAAACGTTACTATAATTTATACAAACAGTTAAGCAAAACTAAAACTACTGATGTTTTTAGTTTTTATGCCAATGCTTTAACAGAAATTACTGATCCACATACTAATTACATGGCGCCTAGAGAAGCTGATGATTTTACAACTAAAATGAGTTTAAGTTTAGAAGGAATAGGTGCAACACTTCAAACCGATAACGAGTACACCAAAATAACTTCGCTAGTAAAAGGTGGCCCTGCCGAAAAAAGTAAATTACTTGCTGTTAATGATAAAATAGCTGCGGTAGGTCAAGGTAAAGAAGGTGAAATGGTAAATGTTTTGGATTGGAGAATAGATGATGTAGTAAGTTTAATTAGAGGAAAAAAAGGAACAATAGTTCGTTTGGAAATTGTATCGGCAGATATTACCATTAAGAAAAATAAGATTATAGAAATAGTAAGAGACAAAATTGTTTTAGAAGATCAGGCATCGAAAAGTACTATTAAGGAAATTAAAAAAGATGGTAAAAAATATAAAATAGGCACCATTGATATTCCTACCTTTTACCTTGATTTTGCTAGGGCTGCTGCAGGTGAAAAAGATTATAAAAGTACCACCCGTGATGTAAGAAGAATTATTGGTGAATTTAAAAAAGAAAAAGTAGATGCCATTGTTATTGATTTAAGAAATAATGGTGGAGGTTCACTTACTGAAGCCATTGATTTAACAGGATTATTTATTACTACAGGACCTGTAGTTCAAGTAAAAGATGCTTATGGAATTGTAAAATCGGAAAATGATAGAGACAATGAAATTCTTTGGAGTGGACCAGTGGAAGTAATTGTTAACCGTTTTAGTGCAAGTGCAAGTGAAATATTTGCGGCAGCTATGCAAGATTATGGCAGAGCTTTAATTATTGGCGAACAAACATACGGAAAAGGAACTGTACAAAACATGGCCAACTTAGACCAATATATGCAATATGGTGATAAGAAAATGGGACAAGTAAAAATTACTATTGCTAAGTTTTATCGCATTAGTGGCGGAAGTACTCAACATAAAGGTGTAATTCCTGATATTCAATTTCCAAGTATTTTTGCTAGTAAAGAATTTGGTGAAGATGCCAGCAAATACTCGCTTCCTTACGATAGTATTAACCCTGATTCGTATGCTAAAAATGTAAATTTTAGAAATAATTTAACAGCATTATCTTCATTGCATAGCAATAGAATGGCTAATAACCCTGAGTATAAATATTTGTTAGATGACATTGAATCTGTAAAAAAAGCTGAATTAGACAATTATATTTCGGTAAATGAAATTACTTATAAAAAAGAATTGACAGAAACCGAAGCTAAAAACAAAGCACGCAAAGAAGCCCGTGAAAAAGCAAAAGCTAGTTTGGGTAAAAATGCTGCAAATGCTGATTTGATTTTAGATGAAGCTGTAGAACTAATTACCGATAAAATGGCTCTTGATAAGAAATAGGTTAATTGGTGTTTATGTTTTCAAGTGTTTATGTGAAAAATAATCAACCAATTAACATATATACATATTAACCATTCAACTAAGTACTAGGAACTAAAAACTATAAAATGAATATAGAAAAAACCATCACCATTGAAGCATCGGTAAATGCAACTATAGAAACGGTTTGGAGCAAATGGACAAATCCTACTGACATAATTAATTGGAATAGCGCATCTGATGATTGGCATACCACCAAAGCTGAAAATGATTTGGTAATAGGTGGAAAGTTCTCATATCGAATGGAAGCAAAAGATGGAAGTTTTGGATTTGATTTTTGGGGTATTTACAACCATATTATTCCCAACGAATTAATTGAATACACCATGGGTGACAATAGAAAAGCAAAAGTATTGTTTGTTTTTGAAAATAGTCAAACATCTATCACCACTATATTTGAGGCAGAAGATGAAAACCCAATAGAAATGCAGCAATTTGGATGGCAAGCCATTTTAAATAACTTTAAAAAATATGCAGAATTGTAATTAATTATAAATCAAAAAAGCTCCTAAACGTAATTGTTTAGGAGCTTTTTTATGCATTAATATAATTACTAGTATAGTTTTGTATTGTTACGGTAACCACTTAAGTTTTTGTACCAATCTTGGTATTGAACTCCGCCAGATTGCGCCCAAGCTGCAAATTTTAAATGAGCTAAAATTATTAATTCTTTTTCTGCTGGATAAGTAAAATTTTCAGGAATATTAATAGCAAAAGGCAAATTTAATTTAGTTTTGTAATAACGAGCGCTTGCAGGAATTGAATTATCTGATGAAGTACCTAAAGTAGCCAAAGTAGCTAATTCCGTTGGTGCAAAATCGGGTAAATGAACTTCATGTCCACGACCTTTTCCTGGTTCATCTACCCAAATAAATGGGTTAAACGAACCCAATGTTATACTTTGAGGAGTACTAAAATTCATATTGATTGAAATGGTATCGGTAATAACTTGTTGTTGACCTTTTATGGTATTATAACTTGGAATAATTGCAATTGAGCTTGCAAAAACTTTCAGAATTGCTTTGTTTGCAGTGGCATCTAAACCTAATCCACCAGATATTGTAGTAACAGCCGATTTGTTAATTGGTAACTCAACAGAAAAGGCATTTTTAAAAATTCCACCTGCAGCTCTTAATTTGTATTTTGCTGTCATATCTACCATTTTATTTTCAGCATTTAATACACCTTTGTATTGGTAATTTACTACCACATCATTCAAATCATAGTCACCTTGACTTGGCCATAAATCTTCAAAAGCAACAGCAGCATAATTATCAATATTTGGATAATATACATTATAAGCTCTTAAAGGATCAGTTGGATATTCATCATAAGTATTTAAAACTCCATCACCATCAGTATCACTTCCAACTGCAGGTGTAGTATTAATAACATTTACTTTACTAACATTTGTTATAGGATTTGCGGTAGCATAAATTATACAATCGTTAAAATCATTATCACTTCCAAAATCACGATTTAAATCTTCAAAACCAATTAAAAAACGTTGAGTAGGATTATCATAAAGTAAAACTACATGTTCTCTATTAGCAGCATTGGCTTCAGGATTTAATCCATTAATAGAATAAAGGAAAGTAGCACTTGTGTTTACAGTAGTTCCATTATATCCATTTTGTGCTATTGCAAAACCTATTGCTGTATCAGCACCAAAACGACCAATATAAACTTTATCACCTGTAGTCATTCCTCCCCCGCTTCCTATGTATGAAGTATTAGGCATAATTGCAATTAATGAATCAATTTGACTAGCACTAGTTGGTTTATTGTTTTTGTTATAAGTAAAATAAAACAATGAATTTAAATAGCCAGCACCTTCATGAACAAAGGTAATCCAAACATCACATTGCGCAGTTAATACTAAGTTTCTTTCTAAATTACTTGCTAAATATTGAGGCGAATAAGTGGGAACGGGTCTAAATTCTGGTAAAGTAGCATTTACATCTGCTAAAAACTGACTTGATACAATATCGCGAGGTTGAATTAAATAATTTGGTACACCAACAGTATTAAAAGTTCCAAGTTTATATGATAAACGAGAAAAAGATTTCCCTAATGAATTATGTGATTTTATTAGATTTTTATTTTCTGCTGTTATTACTTTCATTGGATTTTTACCACCAATAGTAATATTAACACTTTGATTATTGGCATCTAAAGGAACTATTACATTGTTTACAACTCCAATATAATTTACGTTTAAAACTACTTGGTTTAAAACAGAAGGAATATTGTATGGCATGCTTAATATTCCAGCAGAATTTGTAAATCCAGTAGCTATTATTTTACCGTTATTTTCTCTACTGTCATCCATAATGTCAATTCTTACACTTCTCAAAGGCTGATCGTTATTGGCTAATAACTTAATAGTAAAGTTTACATCTTGTGTAGTTTTGAACGAAAATCCAGCTGGGACAATCATTTCTTGCATTGTTTGTGGATTTGCATTTATAATAGTATTGGGGTCATCTTTTTTTATATCTTTAGTACAAGAACTAAAAATACTTACAAATACTAACATTGCTAAAATTGAACTTTTCATGATTTTGTTTTTATGTTTATGTTTTCCATTAACACATATTTAGCTCCAAAACACATTTGATTGATATTAAGAAATATAATAAAATATTTTTACTTATTTTTTCCCAAAACAGGAAATTATTCTAAAAAAGAAAATGCATAAGTTATGGGAATTGACTTAATTTATTTTAGAAAATGAAAATGATATTCTCTATTCGTATTCTTTTTTTAAAACATTTATTAG